>NZ_JBSFNS010000084.1:0-36071 GCF_053587275.1 Amycolatopsis sp. NPDC003676 | reverse complement strand
CCGGGCGGCTCGGGCTGCTGGCGCTCCTGGGGGCGCTGGTGGTCGGGCTGCTGTTCCCGTCCGGCACCGGCGTCGCGATCGTGGTCGCGGTGCTGCTGGTGCTGGTCGTCGTGGATCTCGTGCTGGCCGGGAGTGTGCGTGCGCTGCGGTTTTCGCGCAGTGGCACCACTTCCGTCCGGCTGGGGGAGCCCGCCGAGGTCACGCTGACCGTGACGAACCCCGGCGGGCGCACCGTCCGGGGCTCGCTGCGGGATGCCTGGCCGCCGAGCGCCGGTGCCGACGACCGGCACGCTCTCGTCGTTCCTTCCGGCGAGCGGCGTGCGCTGACGACCGCGCTGCTCCCGACCCGCCGCGGCGACCGCGTCGCGGCCCGGGTGACGGTGCGCGCGGTAGGCCCGCTGGGCTTGGCCGCGCGGCAGGGTTCGCACGAGGTCCCGTGGTCGGTTCGGGTGCTGCCGCCGTTCCACAGCCGCAAGCATCTGCCTTCGCGACTGGCTCGGTTGCAGCAGCTGGACGGTCGCAATGCGGTGCTGATCCGGGGCCAGGGAACGGAATTCGACTCCCTGCGCGAGTACGTGATCGGCGACGACGTCCGCTCGATCGACTGGCGCGCGACGGCCCGCGCTTCGGACGTGATGGTGCGGACGTGGCGTCCGGAACGCGACCGGCAGGTCGTTTTGGTGCTGGACACCGGCCGCGTCTCGGCCGGACGGGTCGGCGACGCACCGCGATTGGACGCGGCGATGGATGCGGCGCTTTTGCTGGCCGCTTTGGCTTCCCGGGCCGGGGACCGGGTTGATTTGGTGGCTTACGACCGTCGGGTGCAGGCTTCGGTTCCGAATGCTTCTACTCCGTCATTGGTGAATGCCCTTGCCACGATCGAACCGTCACTGGTGGAGACGGACGCTCGGGGCATGGTGGCGGAGGTGCTGCGGCGGACTCGGCGGCGGGCTTTGGTGGTGTTGCTGACGGGGCTGGAGCCAGCGCCGTTGGAAGAGGGCTTGTTCCCGGTGCTGGGGTCGTTGACGGCCCGGCATGAGGTGCTGGTGGCTTCGGTGGCGGACCCGAGGGTGGCGGAGATGGCCGCCTCGCGGGGGTCGGCGGAGGCGGTTTATGACGCTGCCGCGGCGGAGAGGGCATTGGCCGGCCGGGAGTCGTCGGTGGCTTGGCTGACCCGGCATGGGGTCGGGGTAGTGGATGCGGTGCCGGAGGAGTTGCCGCCTGCCCTTGCGGACCGGTATTTGGCGTTGAAGGCGGCCGGTCGGTTGTAAGCGGTACCCGGCGGCGACTGGGTGCGGCAGGATGAGGCGAGTGACTATCGAGGCTGACTCCGGGGCTCGCACCGGCGCTGAGCTGCTGTTCGTCGCGATCGACCTCGGGGCCCGGCCCGCTTTGGAAGCGGTGGAACGCAACACGGTCGCGTTGCGTGCGCTGACCAGGCAGGCCCGGATGCTGGTGGCGTTGCCGAGCATGCCGAACGCCGAGCGGTACCTCTATTACCGGCAGGATCGGGCACCGCGTCGTGATGCGCTGTGGCGCGGTGCGGTGCCGTTGAGCGAGGAGGGCTGGGCAGCGGACTTGCGGGTGGCGCGGATGTCCATGGCCAGCCCGTGGCAGGTGGTGCTTGCCGAGGTGGCTCGGGCGTCGTCTCCGGTCGCTTACGGCGGTGCCGCGCTCATTGCGTTGCAGCAGCTGCTCAAGATGGTCATGGCTTGGCAGCAGCATCGGCTCGAGCTGGCCAGAGCGGAAGTAGACCTCCAAACGCGACGCCACGAGTTGGCGCTTCGCGTGATGCGCGAAAGCAGCACGCTGGTCGGCCAGTTGGCTTCCGAATCCGCAGACTCGGCAACGAAAGAACAGGCGATGGCCTTCGTCGCCCGACACCCGGTCCCCGACGATCTCCTGGATTCCGTCGAGAACCTCAACGACGTCCAAGCCGCCGAGCTGATCCCGCCCGACGACCCCCGCGCGACTGGCCGCTAGCCAGCCTCGGGCAGGGCGTCTCCAGCGGCCCGCCGGTCGACATCCCCAGTCTCACCGTCCAGCGCAGCTCGCCGCCCCAGCGTGAACACGTACGTCAGGAACAGCAGCTCCACCACCGCCCCGATCCCGATCCGCAGCCACGTCGGCCAGCCGGACGGCGTCACGAATGCCTCGATCACGCCGGACACCAGCAGCACGCACGCCAGCCCCAGCGCCATCACCACCACCGAGCGGCCCTGCTCGGCCAGCGCCGCGCTTCGCGAGCGACGTCCCGGGTCCACCACGGTCCAGCCGAGCTTCAGTCCGGTCCCGGCCGCGATGAACACCGCCGTCAGTTCCAGCAGGCCGTGCGGCAGCAGCAGGCCCAGCAGGACATCGCCGCGTCCGGCAGACGACATCAGGCCGATCGCGACCCCGGCGTTCAGCGAGTTCATCCACAGCGCGGCGATCACCGGCAGGCCCAGCGCGACGCCCAGGAACAGGCACGTCGCCGCCACCCACGCATTGTTCGTCCAGACCTTCGCCGCGAAGGACGCCGCCGGTCCGGTCGAGTAGTACGTCTCGTACTGGCCGCCCGGTGCGGTCATCGCGTGCACCTCGTCCGGCGACACCAGCGACGCGCGCACGTCCGGGTCCCCGGCGATCCACACGCCCAGCACCGCCATCACCGCGACTGACAGCAGCGCCGCCGGGATCCACCAGCGGCGGCTCAGGTACACCGCGGCCGGAAACCGCCGCGTGAAGAACAGGCCGACCTCGCGCCACGCCGGGCTGTGCGAGCCGGCCACCGCCGAACGGCCTCGGGCGACCAGGGCCGACAGCCTCGCCAGCAGGGCCGGATCGGGCGCGGTCGAGCGGATCATCGACAGATGCGTCGCGGCGCGTTGATACAGCGTGACCAGCTCGTCCGCCTCCTGGCCGGTCAGCCTGCGCCGTCCGGCGAGCTCGCCGAGCCTGCTCCATTCGGCACTGTGCGCCGCGACGAACACATCGACGTCCACCGGCCACCTCCCTCGTCCGCCAGGATAGTGGCACCGGCCCCCGCGTCGGCGCTCTACGCTGGCCTCGTGCAGGAAGAGTCCGATCTCGTCACCGGTGAGGCCGTCGTCCTCGACCTGCGGGTGGCGAAGCTCGCCAGCCGCGCGGTCGCGATGCTGCTCGACGTCCTCGTCCAGGCCGCGTTGCTGCTGCTGGTGCTCGTCGCGCTGATGCTGACCGCGGGGTCGTTCGACTCGGCGCTCACCATCGCGCTGATGCTGACCACGTTCGTGCTGGTCGTGATCGGCTACCCGGTGCTGTTCGAAACGCTCAGCCGCGGCCGTTCGCTCGGCAAGCTCGCGCTCGGCCTGCGTGTGGTGCGCCTCGACGGCGGCCCGATCAGCTTCCGGCACGCGCTGACCCGCGCGCTCGCCGGCTTCTTCGTCGATTTCTGGGCGCTCGGCTTCCTCGGCGCGGTGGCCGTGATCGTGTCGCTGACGTCGTCGAACGGCCGCCGCGTCGGCGACTACCTCGCGGGCACGCTGGTGATCCGCGAACGCGTGCCGCAGTCCGCGCAGGCGATCCTCGTGGTGCCGCCCGGCCTGGAAGCCTGGGCCGCGCACTTCGACCTCAGCGGGCTCACCGACGACCTCGCCATGGCCTCCCGCCAGTACCTCGGCCGCTACCACGAACTGCGCCCGGAAGCGGCCGCGTCGCTCGGCTTCGGCCTGGCACAGCAGGTTTCGGCGGCGATCGGGGTGCCGCTGCCGCACGGGATGCCGCCGTGGGTCTTCCTCACCGCGGTGCTCGCCGAACGCCGCAACCGCGACCACGCCCGGCTCGCGCCGATGCAGTACAGTCCGCCCGCCTACGCGCCGCCGCCGGTCCAACCTCCGGCGCCGCCGCAGTCCGACAACCCTTTCACCCCGCCGAGCTGAGGACATGCTCGCCGACGACGTCACCGTCACCACTGCCCAGGACGGTCAGCTCACGGTCATCGAGCGCATCGTCACCGACGCCCCCGCCGTCCACCGCATCGCCGAGCGCGTACCCGTCACCGACGACGAGGACCGGCTTTACTCGGTCACTGACCTGCATCTTTCCGGTGCCGCCAGCGCTGATGGCACGACGATCACGGTCACCGGGCCTGCCACCGTTTCGTACACAGTGGACGGTGCGGTCGCCGCCGGGCAGGTCCGGTTTCAGCTCACCGGGGGCTGGGATCGTGCGGTCGACCGGGTCACTGCCGCCTTCAGCGCGCCGGGAGTGTCCGCCGCGGATTGCTACGCCGGTCAGCCGGGATCGGCTCGGCAGTGCACTTTCTCCGAACTCCGGAGCGGGGGAGCGCATGCCGAACAGAACGGTCTGCGCCAAGGGGATCGGATCGATCTGGCGGTCCAAACCGGACCGTTGCCGGAGAACGCCCGGTTTGTCCCCACTGGACCGTTGGCCGCCTTCGCGCCGGGGTTTCCTTCTGTCCTCAGCGGTCTTGCGTTGGTGCTCTACCTGCTCATCGGTGCCAGCGTGGTGCGTCTCCGCACCAGGCTGCGCGGTGAACTCGACCTCACCGGCACGGTCCTCGATCTCGTCGCCCGCGGGCATCTGCACATCGCAGACGGTCAGGTCAGTCATGGCGAAGCCGATCCGCTCACGCCGTTCGAACAAGCGGTCAAGACAGCCTTTCCGCCTGGCCCGCTCGCTGCCGCACGGCCGGATCAGGCGGAACTATGCGCCCTTCTCGACGCCGAAACGCATCGCCATTGCTGGCTGTCCGCGAGGCAACCGCACGTCCGCCGAGCCGGGCTCATCCTGGCCGCCGCGGGCATCGTGACGACCGTAGTCCTCGCCCTCACCGTCGGCGAGGCGCTGATCGGCGTCGCGCTCCTGATCGCTGGAATCGCCACCTTCCTGGCCGCTCCGCTGGTTCACACCCGGCGTGGCCGCGCGTCGGGGAGTCCTGCGAGGCGGGCCGAATCCCCGCTGGCGACTGAAATCGACGCGATCCAGGCAATGGCCGAACGACGCTCGGCGGTGTCCGCGCAATGAAACTCGCCGCTCTGCTGTTGATCCCGTTCCTCTGCGCGACACCCGACCAGCCGTCGCTGCCAGGCCTGCCGCAGAGTGTCGAAGTAGCGCTGAAGGTGCAGCATGACGGCAGCCTGTCCGTCACCGAAGCAGTCTCAGTACCGCGCGACACCTCGATGACCCGCACGATCCCGTTGCGCGCCAACGCCCGCGTGCTCGGCATCCGCGACATCAGCATCGAAGGCGCGGGCAACGCCGAAACCGGCAACGACCAGGTGACCTTCTACTTACGCGGCGGAACGTCCGTCCTCCGGTACACAGTGGACGGTGCGGTCGGCACGAGCCTCGGCGTCGAGCACGTCACCTGGGATGTCGCCGGAGGCTGGGACACCCGTCTCGAACTGGTCCGCGCGACCTTCGCCGCGCCCGCCATCCCGGATGCGCTCAACTGCCTCGCCGGTCCGCCCGACTCGACGTCCCGCTGCGGTGCCGCGCAAATCGACCACTCCGGCCTGACCCGCGTCTCGGTACCGAACCTCCAGCCCGGCTCGCGCGTAGAGCTGACCGCCGAACTCCCTGGCGGCACTGTCGCCGCGACAGAGCACCTCATCCCCACCGGCCCCTTCGCCGCGACCGCGCCGGTGTGGTGGGCATGGCTGGCCTTCGCCGTACTGTCGATCGCCGGTGCCGTCACAGTCTTCGTACGCCGCCGACGCGACCAGCAGCCAGGCCACGCCACCCCCGTACCGCTCCTCGACAACGGCCGCTTCTCGTCGCCGGACGGTGTGCTCCCTGGACACGTAGGACTGCTACTCACCGGCCGTGTCAGTTCCGTCGACCTAGCCGCGACAGTGCTCGACCTATGCGTCCGTAACTACCTATGGGTCACCGAAGACGGTCCACGCAACTGGGTCCTCGTACGCCGCAACCCGCCCGACGAACACCTAACCGCCTTCGAGCGCGCGGTGTACGAAGCCGCTGTGCCCGGCGAAGCCGCGACGCTCGCCGAAGTACGCGAAGCAGGCGTACGCGAGCTAAAAGCGGACACTGTCCGTCGCGGCTGGCGCTACCCGAAGCGACTGTCGAAGATCGGTCCGCGGCTATGTGGGTACGGCGTCTTCCTCACCGTCCTGCTGGCCTTCACCGTCGGTTACGCACAACTCGGGTTGGTGCTTCTCGCTACCGGCCTCGCCGTGACGGCCGCCGCCCGCCTCCTGCCGGAGCGGACGAAGCCTGGCCTAGACCTCCGAGACCGCCTTCTCGGCCTCAATGCACAGCTGTGCACGATGGAAGCACCAGACGACGAACTGCTCGTCTCTCGCGCCCTCCCGTACGCGTACGCGCTGGGTGAAGCAGACGCTTGGCTAGTTAACGCTTGTTCGCTGTCGGCGTACTGGTACGGCGCCTCGGGCGAGGACACTGTGCCGTTGGGGCGGACCAGGGGATTCGTGGCCGCACTGACCGTCGCGTTCGAGGGCGCGAGGCACCTCCGACCGGACGAGCCCAAGACGCCCGCGCCTGCGTAGGGTGGAGGCATGGCCGATCCCGAGCTCTTCCGTTTCACGATCGACAACGGTCTGCGCGTGGTGCTCGCTCCTGACCCGACCGCGCCGGTGGTCGGGGTCAGCGTGCACTACGACGTGGGCTTCCGTTCCGAGCCGGAGGGGTTGACCGGTTTCGCGCACCTCTTCGAGCACCTGATGTTCCAAGGCAGCGAAAGCCTGGAGAAACTGGCGCACTTCCGGCACGTGCAGTCCAGCGGCGGCACTTTCAACGGTTCCACGCACCCGGACTACACCGACTACTACGAGGTGCTGCCCGCGGCCGCGCTGGAACGCGCGCTGTTCCTCGAGGCCGACCGGATGCGCGCGCCGAAGCTGACCGCGGAGAACCTGGCGAACCAGATCGAGGTCGTCAAGGAGGAAATCCGGCTGAACGTGCGCAACCGGCCGTACGGCGGATTCCCGTGGATCCTGTTGCCGCCGGTGTTGTACTCCACCTTCGCCAACGCGCACGACGGCTACGGCGCCTTCGAAGACCTCGAAGGCGCGACGCTGGACGACTGCGCCGCCTTCTTCGACACCTTCTACTCGCCGGCCAACGCGGTGCTGACCGTCGCGGGCGACTTCGAGGTGGAGGAGGCGAAGGCGCTCGTCCAGAAGCATTTCGGCGACGTCCCGCACCGGCCCGCTCCGGTCCGTCCGTCGTTCGCCGAACCGCTGCCGACGACGCAGCTGCTCGGCGAACACACCGACGCGCACGCGCCGCTGCCCGCGCTGGCCGTGGGCTACCGGATGCCCGACCCGATCAATGACCTCGACGGCTACCTCGCGTACCTGGTGCTGGCGGGAGTGCTCACCGACGGTGACGGTTCGCGGCTGCAGCAGCGGCTGGTGCACGTCGAGCCGCTGGTGGTCGACATCGGTGCGGGCGCCGGGCTGTTCGGCCCGTTCGAGGCGCGCGATCCGGACACGTTCACCATCACCGCGATCCACCCGCCGGAGGTGCCGCGCGAGCGCGTGCTGGCCGCGTTGGACGAGGAGCTCGAGAAGCTCGCGTCCACGCCGCCGGACGATCAGGAACTGAAGAAGGTCACCGCGCGCTGGGCGGCGAGCCTGCACGCGGAGCACGACCGGCTCGTGTCGCGCACGCTGGCGCTCGGCGCGTTCGAACTGCTTTACGGCGACGCGTCGCTGGTCTACCAGCTCGCCGACCGCCTGTCCGCGGTCTCCGGCGAGGCTGTGTCCGCGGCGGCGAAGGCGCTGCGCCCGGACGCGCGCGCCGTGCTCGTCGTGAATCCCGCAAGCACCGAAGGGACGGAACAGTGACCTCGGCTGAACAGGTCAAAGCAGCACACCGCAGCGCCGAGGAGATCGGCCGTACCGCCGCCGGACCGCGCCCGCTGCCCGAGCTGGGCCACCAGCGCGCCGCCGCCGATCTGTCCCATGTGGACACCACGCTCTCCAACGGGCTGCGCGTGCTCGCGGTGCGCAAGGCGAGCGTCCCGATGGTCGAACTGCGGCTGTGGATCCCGTTCGCGGGCGAGGACCGGATGCACGCGGCCACCGCGGAGGTGCTCGCGGAAACCGTGCTCACCGGCACGGCGCGGCGCGACCGGGTGGAGATCGACGCCGAGGTCGCGCTGATCGGCGGCGACCTCAACGCGGGCGTGGACCCGGAGCGGTTGTACTTCGGCGGCACCGCGCTGTCCGACGGCCTGCCGACGCTGCTGGACGTGCTCGGCGACGTGCTCACTGGTGCCACGTACGGCGAGACGGAGGTCGCGCGCGAGCGGGAGCGGCTGATCGAGCGCATCGCGGTGTCGCGCACGCAGCCGCGCACCATCGCGCGCGAAGCACTGCAGAAGCACCGGTACGGCGACCATCCGGCGACCCGCGAGGTCCCGCAGGCCGAGGATGTCGCCGAGGTGACCGCCGAGCAGGTGCGCGCGCTGCACAACGCTTCGGTGCTGCCGCGCGGCGCGGTGCTCGTGCTGGTCGGAGACCTTGACCCGCAAGAGGTTCCGGCCGAGTTGGAGCGTGCGCTCGGCGGCTGGAAGTCGGACCGTTCGGCCGTGGTGCTGCCGCCGCTGCCCGCGCTGACCGGCGGCAACGTCCTGCTGGTTCCGCGCGCCGGCGCCGTGCAGTCGCAGATCCGGTTGTCCGCGCAGACGGTGCCGCGCACCGACCCGCGGTACCCGGCGCTGCAGCTGGCGAACCTGGCGTTCGGCGGGTACTTCTCTTCGCGGCTGGTCGAGAACATCCGCGAGGACAAGGGTTACACCTACGGCGCGCACTCGGGCTTCGAGTTCACCGGCGACAGCGCGGTGGTCAATGTGGACGCGGACACGGCCAACGAGGTCACCGCGGCGGCGTACCTGGAAACCCGGTACGAGCTGTTCCGGCTCGGCACCGTGGCGCCGACCGCCGAAGAGGTCGAATCGGTGCGGCAGTACGCGATGGGCTCGCTCGTCACCGGCACGTCGTCCCAAGGCGGGCTCGCCGGGCAGCTGATGGCGCTGGCGTCGAACGGCCTCGGCATCGAGTGGCTGCAGAGCCACCCGGAGCGGCTCGCGGCGGTCACCGAGGAGCAGGTCGCCGAAGCGGCGGCGGAGTTCTTCGCGCCCGGCCGGTTCACCGGCGTCGTGGTCGGGGACGCGGACCTGCTCGCGCCGAAGCTGGCCGCGCTCGGAGTTTCGGCAAACGAGAAGGACTGATGAGCGTTCCGTTCGAACTGGGGGCACTGCCGACGCTGTCGCGTTCCACAGTGGACCGTCAGGAAACCTTGCGCACCAACCCGGAGCGGCTCGCCGCGAAGTGGTCGGAAGCCCGCGTGGTGCTGCTCGACGACACCGGCCGCACGCCGGTCGTCGAGGGCGGCTCCGCGCTGGCCACCCGCAAGGCGATGAATTTCGGCACCGAACCGCCCGCCGACGCGGTGTTCCTCGGCGAGTGGGAAGACGTCGACTACTGGTCGCTGCCCGGCAGCATCGAAGGCGACGTCGACAGCGTGCGGCTCGCGGGCAGCTGGGGCGTCATCGAAGAAGTGCCGCGCGCCAACGGCGAGCTGTGGGTCGAGCTGCGCGGATACGGCGAGCAGCTGGACGACACGTCGGCCGGGCTGTTCACCACCGCGCAGGCACTGCGGCACTGGCGGCGGCAGTCACGCTTCTGCACCCGCGACGGCTCGCCGACGCAGCTGACCCAGTTCGGCTGGGCCAGCCGCTGCGAAGCCAAGGGACACGAGGAATACCCGCGCACCGACCCGGCGGTGATCTGCCTGGTGCACGACCTCGACGGAGTCAACGGCTCGCACGTGCTGCTCGCGCGCCAGCCGATGTGGCCGCCGGACCGGTACTCGGTGCTCGCCGGATTCGTGGAAGCGGGGGAGTCCCTGGAGGGCTGCGTCGTCCGCGAAATCCGCGAGGAGGCCGGGATCGAGGTGGGCGACGTGCGGTATCTCGGCAGCCAGCCGTGGCCGTTCCCGCGCTCGATCATGCTGGGCTTCACCGCACGAGCGGACCGCGAGGCACCGCTGGTTCCGGCTGAGGGCGAGATCGAGGAAGCGCTGTGGGTGTCCCGGGAGGACGTTCGGACTGCGTTCCGGAACGCCGGGACAGGGGTGCCGACGCCGATCGCTGGTGGCGCGTCGAATTTGTTGCTGCCGGGGAATTCGTCGATCGCCCGAGTGATGTTGAAGGCTTGGGCGGAAGCTGAGGAGTGACGGATTGGTGCGGGCCCGGCTCGTGGGCCCGCACCTGATCCTGGAAAGTTTGCTTGCCGAGCCGAATCCGCGCTGATTCGTGCCTCCTCGAGATCTCCGCGCGCCGGTCCATTGTGGATCTTCCGGCGGCGTCGACAGCTTGACCGATTCGGCGAGACGGCCGGTCGCCGCTCCCGCTGGTCCGGATCGGGCGGCTTCCGCGCGTGCCTTCGGCTACCGCGGCGCAGGTTGATCGTCTCCCGCCCGGCCGCGTAGCTGGCTCCATCGAGCCACCGCCGTCCGCGCACCCCCGTTCGGTTCATCCGATACGGACCACCCCTCTCCGCTGGTCTGGACCGCGCACGGTCCGCGCTCACCCCGTCACCCTGTGCCGGTCCCTGACATCCCGCGGTATCAAGCCGTTACCCCGCCGTTTCCCTAGCCCATTGACGGCGTGTGGCCGCGCTCACTACAGTCCCGGAAAACCGTCTGTAAAGTTTCCTAATAAAGGAGCAGCCAGGTGCGAGCCGGCAGTCCGCGAACGTTGCGCGAGATGAACGACCGCGCGGCGATCGAGGCGTTGCTGCGGAACGGGCCGCTCACGCGGGGCGAGCTCGAGGCCGCCATCGGGTTGTCCAAACCGGCCACCGCGCAGTTGCTCACCCGGCTTGAGCAGGACAATCTCGTCGGCAAGGCGGGGGAGCGGGCCGGTGGCGGACGCGGGCCGCGCGCTCAGCTGTGGGCGGTCAACGGCGGGCTCGCGCACGTCGCGGCCGTCGATCTCACCCCGCGGGTCGCCGACTTCGTGGTCGCCGACGTCGCCGGGGCGGTGCTCGCCGAGTACCGCGTGCAGCTTCCGGTGGCCGAGGGCGCGGACGTCGTCGGCTCGTTCGGACAGGCGTTGCGCCGGGTCACGAAAGCCGCGGGCATGCAGCTCGACGATCTGGCCAATGTGGTCATCGGCGCGCAGGGCGCCTTCGACCCGCGCACCGGGTTGCTGTCCTCGGCCCCGCACATCCCGGGCTGGCTCGGGTTCGACGTGCCAAAGCGGCTGAGCGACGAACTCGGCGTCACGGTCAAGATCGAGAACGACGTAAACCTTGTCGCGGTTGAGGAAATGACCGTCGGCAACGCCCGTGACGTCGACGATTTCGTGCTGGTCTGGCTGTCCGAAGGCGTCGGCGGCGCGGTCGTGATCGGACGGCGGCTGCTGCGCGGCGCGACCGGTGGCGGCGGCGAGATCGACTGGATGCGCGTTCCCGATCCGGCCACTGTGGACACTGGGGACAGCTGGCCGTCCGCCGGTGCGCGGTACGGAAACCTGGTCGACTCGTCCGCGATCACCCGGCTCGCCAAGGCGCACGGCATCACCGCGGACAGCGGTTGGGATGCCGTCACCGAGGCACGTCGCACTGCGCACCAAGGGTTTCTGGACGATCTCGCGCGCCGAGTCGCCAGCGGCGTCGCGAGCCTTGTCGCGGTCGCCGACCCGGAGCTCATCCTGCTGTGCGGCGAGACCAGCCGCGCCGGTGGCGACGAGTTCGCCGGGATCGTCGCGGAGAAGCTGCACGAACTGGTCCTGCCGCGCACGCCCGTCGGCGTCGCTTCGGTGCAGGGCAACGCGGTGCGTGCCGGTGCGCTGCAGTCCGCGCTCGCCACCGCCCGTGAGGACGTCTTCGGCGTCGTCACCCCCACGCTCCTCGGGCCGCGTCGGTCCGCCGGAGAGCAAGCCCCGTCCCCGACCGAGTAGACCCACCCGAAGGACAGGAGGGTTCATGTCCGCTCCCACCCGCATCCGGAGAATCGCGCGCAAGCGCGGGTCTCTGCTGCTCAGCGCCGTCGCGGCGAGCACGCTGCTGGCCACCGCCGCGTGCGGTGCCGCCGCGCCCGCAGGCGGCGGCGACGCCGCGGCCCCGCCGAACAAGGACGACAAGCTCACCATCACCGTCTACAGCAAGTTCACCGACCGCGAGTACGGCGTGGTCACGAAGGCGCTGGACAAGCTCAAGGCGAAGTTCCCCAACATCACCATCAAGCACGAGGGGAACCAGGACGACGACAAGCTCACCCAGTCGATCCGCGGCGGCAACCCGCCGGACGTGGCGATCTCCTTCTACACCGACAACCTCGGCGCGTGGTGTTCGACGGGCAGCTTCCAGGACCTGAAGCCCTACATCGAGCGGGACAAGATCGATCTCGAGCAGATCCCGCAGGCGGTCCGCGATTACACGTCGTACCAGGGCAAGCGGTGCGCGATGCCGATGCTCGCCGACGTGTACGGGTTCTTCTACAACAAGACGCAGTTCGCGGCCAAGGGCATCGCGGGCCCGCCGAAGAACACCACGGAACTGTTCGAGGACGTCAAGAAGCTCACCGAGTTCAACGCGGACGGTTCGATCAAGACCGCGGGCTTCCTGCCGTCGATGCCGTTCTACGCCAACCAGGCGCAGTACTGGGCGCCGAACTTCGGGGCCAAGTTCCTGGGCCCGGACGGCAAGTCGTCGCTCGCTTCCAGCCCCGGCTGGAAGGAGATGTTCGAATTCCAGAAGAAGCTCATCGACTTCTACGGCGGGCACGAGAAGGTCGAGAAGTTCAAGGCCGGTCTCGGTGACGAATACTCGAAGGACAACGGGTTCCAGGCCGGCAAGCTGTCGATGATCTACGACGGCGAGTTCCGCACCGCGTTCCTCAAGGCCCAGATGCCTTCGCTCGACTACGGCACCGCGCCCGCTCCGGTGCTCGACAGCCTGGCCGGCCAGTACGGCGGCGGGTTCGGCACCGGCACGATCATCGCGATCCCGAAGGGCGCGAAGAACCCCGGCGCGGCGTGGGAGCTGATCAAGCAGGCTTCGCTCGACACCGACACCCTTGTCGAGATGGCGAATGGCCTGAACAACGTGCCCAGCACCAAGGATTCGCTGAACTCGCCGAATCTGAAGATGCCGCCGCAGTTCAAGACCTTCACCGACATCTACAACAGCGGCAAGCTGGTCGCCAACCCGACCACGCCGATCGGCGACGCGTTCCTCAAGGCGGTCAACGACTTCGCCGAGAAGTGGCAGGCCGGGTCGGTTCCCGATCTGGACGCGGGCCTCAAGAAGGTCGACGCGCAGATCAACGACGAGCTGGCGCAGAAGGGCGCCGGCGGATGACCACGCTGACCACAGCGGAAACCGGAACCCCTGCCGCGTCGAACCAGGCGCGGCGGGGGTCTCCCCGGGCCAAGCGCAGGCGCACGGTGTTCTGGTTCATGGCACCGGCGACGCTCGGGTTCCTCATCTTCTTCGCCTACCCGCTCGGCGCGACGCTGTTCTACTCGTTCACCCGCTACGACCTGATCAACCCTCCACAGTGGATCGGGTTCGACAACTACGTGCGCATGTTCACCAGCGAACCGCTGGTGAAAACCGCCGCGTACAACACGTTGTGGCTGGTGATCATCCTGACCGTGTGCCGGGTGCTGTTCTCGCTCGGCGTGGCGTCGGTGATTTCGCGGCTGAAGTCGGGCGTCGGCATCGTCCGCACGCTCTGCTATCTGCCCGCGCTCGCCCCGCCCGCGGCCGCGACGCTCGCGTTCGTCTTCGTGTTCAACCCGGAATTCGGCCCGGTGAACCGGTTCCTGCGGCTCGTGGGCATCGACGGCGGATTGTGGTTCAACAGTCCGGAAATGTCGAAGCCCGCGCTGACCCTGCTCGCGTTGTGGGGTTCGGGCGAGCTGATGATCATCATCCTGGCCGCGTTGCTGGACGTTCCGCAGGAGCAGTACGAGGCGGCGGAACTCGACGGGGCAGGCCCGGTGCGCCGGTTCTGGCACGTGACGCTGCCGTCGATCTCGCCGGTGCTGCTGTTCGGCGTGGTCAACTCGATGATCTACGCGCTGCAGTTCTTCACTCAAGCGATCGTCGCGGCGTCTGCTTCGGCGGGCACGGCGGACGTCGCGGGGAACTCGAAACTGATCGGTGCGCCGGAAAACTCGACGCTGACGTATCCGATCTGGTTGTACGTGCAGGGTTTCCGGTATTTCAACATGGGTTACGCGGCGGCGATGGCCGTTTTGCTGTTCCTGGTTTCCGCGGGCTTCACGTGGATTCTGGTTCGGCAGATGCGTAAGACTCAGCATCAGGAGGATGGTGTATGACGACGCTTTCGGCACCGCCGCGTCCGGCTCCTCCGGTGCATCCGAGGGAGAAGTTCAAGCGGCGCTGGGACAAGAAACTGTCCTTTGTGGCCACGCACGCGGTCGGCATCGCGCTCGGCCTGATCTTCATGCTGCCGCTGCTGTTCGTCTTCCTCACCTCGGTGATGAAGAGCGACCAGGCGATGACGTCGAGCCTGTGGCCGACCGAATGGCATTTCGAGAACTTCGTCGAGGTGTTCCGGAAGGCCCCGTTGCTGGAGTACTTCGGCAACAGCTTCCTGTATTCGGCGCTGGCGACGATCGGGGCGCTGGTCTCGGCGATCCCGGCGGCGTACGGGCTGGCGAAACTGCGGTGGCGCGGGCAAAACCTGTGCTTCATGCTCGTCGTCGTCGCGATGATGCTGCCGCCGCAGGTCACCGTCGTCCCGCTGTACGACCTGTGGGTGCGGCTCGGGTTCACCGGCACTCTGGTGCCGCTCATCGTGCCGTACTTCTTCTTCGACGCCTTCTCGATCTTCCTGCTGCGGCAGTTCTTTCTCACCATTCCGAAGGACTACCTCGAAGCGGCGAAGATCGACGGCTGCAACGAGTTCCGGGTGCTCACGCGGGTGCTGATCCCGATGGCGAAGCCGGGGATCGCGGCCACCGCGATGTTCTGCTTCCTGTTCACCTGGAACGACTATTTCGGCCCGCTGCTCTACACGGGCGAGAACAAAGACAACTGGCCGCTTTCACTGGCGATCGCGTCCTTCCGAGGCATGCACCACGTCGAATGGAACCTCACGATGGCCGCCACCGCGCTGATCATGCTGCCGGTGATCGTGCTGTTCGTGTTCGCGCAGAAGTCGTTCGTCAAGGGCATCACGTTCACGGGAGTCAAGGGATGAAACTGGCAGTGGTCGGCGGTGGGTCCACCTACACGCCGGAGCTGATCGACGGCATCGCCGGGCGGCGGGCCTCGCTCGACGTCGACGAGATCGTGCTGATCGACCCGGACGCCTACCGGGTCGAAGCGGTCGGCGATTTCAGCCAGCGGCTGCTGAACCACGCGGGACACTCAGCCCGCGTGCGCACCACCGCGAACCTGGAGGAGGGCGTCGACGGCGCGTCGGCGGTCCTCATCCAGCTGCGCGTCGGCGGGCAGAAAGCCCGTGCGTCGGACGAGACGTTCCCGCACCTGTGCGGTTGTGTCGGCCAGGAAACGACCGGTGCGGGCGGCCTGGCGAAGGCGCTGCGCACGGTTCCGGTGGTGCTGGACATCGCCGAACGCGTGCGCAAGGTCGCCGGCGACGACACCTGGATCGTCAACTTCACCAACCCGGTCGGCATCGTCACCCGCGCGCTGCTGCAGGAGGGCCACCGGGCGGTCGGCCTGTGCAACGTCGCGATCAACCTGCAGCGCAAGTTCGCGAAGCTGCTCGGCGCCTCGACCGGCGACGTCAAGCTGGTCCACACTGGACTGAATCACCTGAGCTGGGAGCGTGGCGTCCTGGTCGACGGCGTCGACCGGCTGCCGGAACTCCTTGCCCAGCACGCGGAATACCTCGGCGAAGAGGTCAGCGTGCCGGTCGAGTGGATGCAGCGGATGCAGGCCGTTCCGTCGTACTACCTCAAGTACTACTACTCGCACGACGCGCAGGTCGCGAAGCAGCAGACCGAGCGTCCGCGCGCCGAGGTGGTCAGCGATGTCGAGGAAGAGCTGCTGAAGATCTACCTCGACCCGGAGCAGGTCACGAAGCCGGAGTCGCTGGAGAAGCGCGGCGGTGCGTACTACTCGGAGGCGGCGGTGCAGCTCGTGCACGCACTCACCTCCGGCGGCGGCGCCGAGGAGCACGTGGTGAACGTCCGCAACAACGGCACGTTCAACTTCCTGCCGGACGACGCGGTGATCGAGGTTTCGTCCACTGTGGATTCCGCAGGCGCGACCCCGATCCCGCAGGCTCCGGTCGACCCGCGCTTCGCCGGACTGATCGCCGGGGTCACGGCGTACGAGTACCTGGCCTTGGACGCCGCGATCAAGGGCGGCCGGGACCGGGTCGCGGACGCTCTGCTCGCGCACCCGCTGGTCGGCCAGTACACCAAGGCGGACCAGCTCGCGGACGAACTCGTCGCACGCAACCGGGATTTCCTGCCCTGGGCGCGGGCATGAGCGACACCGTCGTCGCGATCGACGGGGGGAACAGCAAGACCGAAGTGCTGGTGGTTTCGCGGGACGGCGTCGTGCTCGGCGCTTCCCGCGGCCCCGGCGTTTCTCCCCAGCGCGTCGGCGTCGACGGATGCGTTGCCGCATTGGAAGAATTCGTCCACGAGGCCCTTCGTGCCGGTGGGCTTTCGACTGAGCCGCCGTTCGCCGTGCACACCTCGGCGTACCTGGCCGGTCTCGACTTCCCCCGGGAAGAAGAGGCGCTGCACAAGGCCTTGTCGGCGCGGGGTTGGAGCTCCACTTTGGACGTCGGCAACGACGTGCTGGCGCTGCTCAGGGCCGGAAGTTCCGACGGTACCGGGGTAGCAGTAGTGTGCGGTGCCGGAATCAACGGCGCTGGCTTCGCCCCGGACGGCCGTTCGTACCGATTTCCCGCGCTGGGCAAGGTATCCGGCGACTGGGGCGGCGGCTACCGCTTGGGTGAGGAAGCCCTGTGGTGGGCCGTCCGCGCGGAAGACGGCCGTGGCCCGCGGACTGCGTTGGAATCGGCGGTGGCGGAGTACTTCGGTGCTTCGAAGCTGCTGGATGTGGTGCAGGGCTTGCACTTCGAGGAGATCGACGCCGCGAAGATCCACGGCCTCTGCCCGCTGCTGTTCGAGGTGGCCGCGTCCGGCGACGAGGTCGCACAGGACGTGGTGACGCGGTTCGCCGAGGAAGTAAGCCTGCTGGTGGCGGCGATCATGCGTCGCCTGGACCTCACTACGTCCGCTCCCGAGGTCATCCTCGGCGGCGGCGTGCTGACCGGCGTCGGCGAGTCCGTGATCGCGGACATCGAACGGCGCTGCCTGAAGGTGGCACCGCGAGCGCAAGTGCGGGTGGTGGAGGTGAACCCGGTGGTCGGAGCCGCACTGTTCGGTTTGGACAAACTCGGGGCACCAGCGTCGGCTAAGGCTGCGCTGAAGGCTGCGACGCAGCGCGCGTGACAATGGGGTGGCTGCCTCGAGCAAGGCAGCCACCCCTCTCGTCAGGCCGCGATGCCCTTGCCAGTCTCCAGAACCGACTTCAGGTCGGACAGGATCCACGCCCAGCCGCCGCCCGCGTTCTCGCCCGGGCCGGCGTTGACGTCCTCGTGCTGGCCGGACACGAGAGCCGCGTGGTTCGGCGCGCCGGTGACGTCGTGGGTGACGGTGAGCCGGGTGCCCGCGGTCTGCGTTTGCTCGATGTCGTAGGTGACCGTGGTGTACGGCTCGGCGACGAGGCTCGGGTCCATCTGCAGTTTCCACGTGACCACCAGCTTGCGCGGCGGATCGACCTCCAGCACTTCGCCGTCGAGGAGATCGCTGGTGAACCCTGAGTCGATGAACTCCTGGGTCGGCCTGGTGCGGTGCTTGCCGCCGCGCTTGAGGTCGTATTCGGCCAAGCCGGTGTAGCCGTATTTCTGGGTCCATTCCGGCTTCGTGATGGCGTCCCACACCGCCTGCGGGGTGGACTTGATGTAGACGCGGTTGACCTGCACGGTCGTGGTGTCGCTCATTTTCCGGGCTCCTTCTGGGGATTCTCGGCTTCCAGCTGGGCTTTGAGGTCCAGCAGCGCCGAGGTGTGGTGTGCGGTGTACTTGTCGATCCAGCGGTCGTGGATCTGCCGGATCGGGATCGGGTTCAGGAAATGCCGCTTCTCCCGCCCCTCCTTGCGCGAGGTGACCAATTCGGCCTCTTCGAGCAGCTTGAGGTGTTTCATCACCCCGAACCGGGACATGTCCACTTCGGACTCCAGCTCGGTGAGCGTGCGGCCGTCACGCGCGTAGAGCAGGTCGAGCAGGAACCGGCGGGTCGGATCCGCCAGAGCCTTGAAAACCAGGTCCTCGTCGGGCACGCACCGAGAATAGGTGACCAAAAGGTCACATGTCAACCAGTAAGGCGGAGGGGCGCGCGAATCTCGTCGACGGCCGTACGGGTGACGTTCGGCCTGGATGCGTCACATCGCGGCGTGCGGGCGGTACCTTCTGGTTTGCTGGCCAGCTGGGGGAGTCGCGACAGCGAAGATGGGGGAAATATGCGTCGAACGAGGATTCTTTTCATTGTCGTGTCGGCCATTGCCGCGGTGATCTTGCCTTCGGCGGCGTACGCCAGCGCGGCGGACCTGCATGATTGTCCCGACGACTATTTCTGCGTTTGGGAGGAGCCGAACGCGACCGGGCACTTCGCCAAGTTCCAGCTCGGCTCGTCCGATCTCGCGAAACCCATCAACGGGCACGTTTTCAACGATCAGGTCTCGTATGTGTGGAACCGCACCACGAGCGTGTGGTGCGTCTACCGGGACTCGGGTTACTCGGGCGGTTCGTTGCGAATTTCGGTGGAGTGGCAAGGCCCGCTTGGTCCGCGCTACAGCTTCGACAACGTGATCAGTTCGCTCAGATCGTGCGCCTGAGGCAGGAATCAGGGGGAGGACGAGAAATGAAGAACGCGGTGAAGATGGCGACGGTGCTCGGGCTGATGTGTTCGGCCGCGGTAGCGGTCGCGCCTTCGGCTTCAGCCTCGGCGATCGCGCAGACGTGCCAGTTCGGCAACGAGTACGGGCATGTGGTCCGCGGCGGTGATCTGTATTACGGCGGAGATCTGGTGGGCACGGTCGCGGTCTGCCGCGATGACTCGTACAACTATTGGGGCTATCTCGGGTTTCGGGAAAAGCTCACGGCCAGCCAGTGGGCGCAGGCGACGCTGTACCGCGAACGCGACTCAGTTCCGGCGGGTTCAGTCAACTGCGACAGCTCGGGCGGGAACGGGAACGTGGGTGCGTTCCAGCGGGTGTGCTGGACACCCAAGTTCAGCGGAGTGAGCGGCCACTACACCTTTCTCGCGACCGGTGAGCTGTACAGCAGTCACACCGGCACCCAGTTGGCAATCGGCTCCACCGGTGATTTCGACCGCTAGCGAGGTGGGCCGAACGGACGCGGCGCGACTTCCGCCACCGGAAGCCCCGCCGCGTCCGTGAAGGGAATCAACCAGCGCTAAAGCAACGCGCCCAGCGGCAGAATCAACGCGATCGCCACCACCGAGATCACCGTCTCCATCACCGACCAGCTCTTCAGCGTCTGCCCGACCGACATCCCGAAGTACTCCTTGACCAGCCAGAACCCGGCGTCGTTCAGGTGCGAGAAGAAGAGCGACCCGGCACCGATCGCGAGCACGAGCAGCGCGTTGTGCGTGGGGTCGAGGGTCGCGGCCAGCGGGGCCACGATGCCCGCGGCGGAGACCGTCGCGACCGTTGCCGAACCGGTCGCCAGGCGGATCGCCACCGCGACCAGCCAGCCGAGCAGCAGTGGCGACAGGTGCGCGCCCTTGGAAAGGCTGGTGATCACGTCGCCGACCCCGGCGTCCACGAGGGTCTGCTTGAACCCGCCGCCCGCGGCCACGATCAGCACGATCCCGGCGATCGGGCCGAGGGAATCGCCGATGATCGACGACAGCTTTTCGCGGTTCAGCCGTGCGGGACGGCCCAGCACGACCATGCCGACCAGAACCGCCAGCAGCAGTGCGACGAGCGGGTCGCCGATGAAGTCGAGGACCCGGCGGACCGGGTTCGCCTTCTCCGCCAAGATGTCCGCGAGCGCCTTGGCCAGCATCAGGACGACCGGCAGCAGCACCGTGGACAGCGTCGCGAAGAAGCTCGGACGGTGCTTTTCGTCGGTGCCTTCGGATTCCGGGACCAGCCGGGCGGGCGGCGCGGCGTCGGGCACCATCTTGGCGGCCAGGCGGCCGAACAGCGGGCCGGCGATGATCACCGTCGGAAGGCCGACCAGCAGGCCGAGGCCAAGGGTGAGGCCGACGTTGGCGTTCAGCGAACCGGCGGCGGCCAGCGGGCCGGGGTGCGGCGGGATCAGGCCGTGCAGCACCGAGAGCCCGGCCAGCGCCGGGATTCCCAGCAGCAGCACCGGTTTCCCGCTGCGCTTGGCGACCAGCAGCACCACCGGGATCAGCATCACGAGGCCGATCTCGAAGAACATCGGCAGCCCGATCAGCGCGGCCACCAGCGCCATCGCCCACGGCAGCCCGCCGCCGCGGACCCGGCCGAGCACGGTGTCCACGATCCGGTCCGCGCCGCCGGAATCGGCGAGCAGTTTGCCCAGCATGGCCCCGAAAGCGATCAAGACGCCGACGGACGCGACAGTGCTGCCGACGCCGTTGGTGAAGCTCTTCAACAGCTTGTCCACCGGCATTCCGGCGACCAGCCCGAGCACGCCGGAGCCCAGCGTAAGCGCGAGCAGCGGGTGCAGTTTCACCTTGCTGATCAGCACCACGATCACGGCGATGGCGAGCACCGTGGCGAGGATCAGGCGGGTGTCGTGGCCGGTCCAGCCGGCGGCGAGGGTCGTCATGCGCGCTCCTGGAACGCTTTCAGCGCCGACGCGACGAGGTCGGCGGGCGGGCGGCTGATGTCGAGGGTCGCTCCCGGCTCGTCCGCTTCCAGCGGTTCGAGGTCGGCGAGCTGGGAATCGAGCAGCGAAACCGGCATGAAGTGGCCGGTGCGGGTCTTCATCCGCTCGGCGAGCAGGTCGCGCGAACCGTGCAGGTGCAGGAACCAGACGTCCCCGCCGCCGCGGAGCACGTCGCGGTAGCGCCGCTTCAGCGCGGACGAACTCACGACCGCGCCGTTTTCGTGGTGCTTCCCGATCCAGGACGCGATCGCCGCCAGCCACGGCGCCCGGTCCTCGTCGTTCAGCGGGTGCCCGGCGGTCATCTTTTCGATGTTCGCCCGCGGGTGGAAGGTGTCTGCTTCGGCATACACGGTCCCGAGCTGCTCCGCGATCGCTGTGCCGACCGTCGTCTTGCCCGAGCCCGATACGCCCATCACCACGATGACCGTCATCCGCACCTCCCACGTCTTTGTGCTCTGGAGAGTCAAACTCAAAAGTACTACTTAATCAAGAAGAAGTAGTACTTAATCGAATCAGAGCGCTAGGTTAACGCGGTGGGGACTGATCGGCACGAGGAGATGCTCGACGAGCTCGGCGCGGCCATCGCGAGCGGCAAGCTGGCGCCGGGCGCGGTGTTGCGCTCGGAGGAATTGCAGGAGCGGTACGGGACTTCGCGGACCGTGGCCCGCGAGGTCGTTCGGGTCCTCGAGACGATGGGGTTGACCAGCAGCCGCCGCCGCGTCGGGGTCACCGTCCGCGAGCCGGCCGAGTGGAACCACTATGACCCGAGGCTGATCCGCTGGCAGCTCGACGGCGCCGACCGGCCGGCCGCGCTGCGCACGCTGACCGAACTGCGCTCGGCCGTCGAACCCTGCGCCGCCCGGTTCGCCGCGATCCGGGCGACCCCGGAGGAACGCGGGCGGCTGCGCGCGCTGGCGGTGCATCTCCAGCGCACGGCGCGGGCTCGCGACCTCGACACCTTCCTCGGCCACGACGTCGCATTCCACGATCTGCTGCTGTCCGCGTCGCGGAATCCGATGTTCGCGCAGCTGTCCTCAGTGGTCGCCGAAGTGCTCGCCGGCCGCACCGGACACGGCCTGATGCCGGACGAACCGCAGCCCGAGGCGGTCGCGCTGCACGTCGAGGTGGCGGAGGCGATCGACCTCGCCGACCCGGTGCGCGCCGAACGCGCGATGCGCGACATCGTCGAGCAGGCACGCGAGGAAATCGCCGCCGCGGTGTCGAGTAATCTCGGCGGCTGAATCGTCCACGTTCGGGGGGCTACAGGTGAGCGCGGCGCGCGCGATCGGCTTGATTCTCGGTTTGGCCGCAGACGGAGCACTCGGCGACCCGCGGCGACGGCCGCCGGTGACCGCCTTCCGCCAGGTAGTCGCCGCCACCGGTTCCCGTCGCGCTGCCGGTCTCGGAATCGCTGGCGCGGCCGTCGCGGCCGGCGTGCTGGTCGAGCGCACCGGCCGCCGCAGCCCGGTGCTGCAGGCGACGGCGACGGCAGTGGCGACTTGGGCGGTTGTCGGCGCTGCCGGGCTGGCGACGCAGGGGACCGAGCTGGCTCGCGATCTCGAAGAGGGCCGGCTCGAACCGGCGCGCGACACACTGTCCGAACTGGACCCGCGCGTCACCGATGGGCTTGGGACGATCGGGCTTTCCCGTGCGTCCGTGGAAACTTTGGCGGAGAACACGTCCGAAGTGGTCGTGACGCCGCTGCTGTGGGGCGCGGTCGCGGGCGTGCCCGGACTGCTCGCGGCGCGGACGATCGGGCTGCTGCGGCGGCTCCTTCCCGGGCACTGGGCGATCGACCGGCTCGATGAACTCGTCCACCTCCTGCCGACCCGGGTGGCCGCCGCGCTGACTGTTGTGGGCGCGCCGGTTGTCGGCGGTTCGGCGGGTGGCGCGTGGCGGGCTTGGCGGCGCGACACGATCGCGCACCCGAGCCCGAATGCCGGGCGCGTTGAGGCGGCTTTCGCTGGGGCGCTGGAGATTCGGGTCGGCGGGCGGACCGAGTATCCGCAGGGCGTGGTGGAGTTGCCGGTGCTCGGGGTGGGCCGGAATCCGGACGCCGGACACGTCACGCGCGCGGTGGAACTGTCCCGAGTGGTCGGTTGGCTGGCCGCCGGGACGTCCGTGGTCGTGGCGGTGCTGACCGGATTGCGTCGCCGAAACCCCTGAGCCGTCAGGGTTTCAGGTGGGCGATGGCCGCAGCGTCGTTGAAACCGTCCCGTTCGGACAGTCGCGCCCCGATCCGCTGCCGGTCTTCGGATTTCTTGTTCCCGCCGTACTTGAACTTTGCCCGCACCTCGGTCACGGTCAGCTCGATGCCGCGGATCCCGGGCAGCAGCCGCCGGTCCGGAGCGTCCACAGCGGACACCGGAGTGCGCTTGCCGTCCGGTTCGAAGTGCGCCAGCTGGTGGTTCAGCAGCGCGGCCTTCTCCGCCGGATCGTCGACGAGCCGGACGTCGCAGGCCAGCTGCACGCTCGCGTAGTACGACGTGGGCACTCCCAGTGCGGGATCGTCGGCGGTGTTCCAGTCCGAGCGGATGTACGTGTAATCGCCGGTCACCGTCAGCAAGGCGCGCGGGTGTTCCTCCAGCAGCGGCCACACCGGGTTCGGCCGGGCGAGGTGCAGGCGGACGGTCGCGTCGCCGTCGAAGGCGAAGTGCGTCGGCACCACCACCGGGAGATCACGGCCGCGGCCGCCGGCGACCAGTTCGCCGAAGTCGTGTCCGGCGAGCCAGTCCCGCCATTCGTTCTCGTCCGCGGTGTCCCAGGGGTGGATCAGCATGTCGCCAGTATCAGCGCCGCGAGTGGCCTGGGCAAAGAGCCATTTTTCTGGAGAACGACCAGGCCACTCAGGCGGTCGGCGTGTACTCGTCCTCGTCTTCGGCGAGCATCTCGGCCACGGACTTGCGCCGTCCCCGCTGCGGCCGTTCGGTCGTCAGCGCGCCGCCCGGACGCAGCTCGCGGATCGTGAAGTACAGCCAGCCCAGCAACGCCATCGTGCCGAATGCCAGCCACTGCAGCGCGTACGAGAAGAACGGCCCCGACTCCAGCTGCGGCAGCGGCAGCGGGCTGAGCACACCCGGCTGATTCTGGTCGAGCTGGAAGTACCCGGGCCGGATGGTGAGGCCAGACGACTTCGCGACCACACGCGAGTCGACGGTGTAGCTCTGCAGCTTCCCGTTCGTCGAGGCGTCGGCGAACGCGTCGCGGTTCTTCGGGTCTGTCTCGTCGCTTCGCACGCGCGCGACGACCGTGACCTGCCCGCCCGGCGCTGCCGCGTACGGGAGCACGCCGGAGTCGCTGCTGAGCCCGACGTAACCGCGGTCGATCAGGTACACAGTGCCGTCAGTAGCGCGAAGTGGCGTGAGGACCTCGTACGCGCCTTGGCCCTGAACAGTGCGCAGCCGCGCGACGACTTCCGCCGAAGGCAGGTACGTGCCGGTGATGGACACGCGGTGCCACTCGGTGTTCTTGTCCGGCTTCGTCCCGGGCGGCAGCAGCTGCGCCGCGGGCGCGGGCTTCGCGGTGAACGACGTGGTCAGCGCGTTGTTCTGGGTGACCTGCTCGCCGTCGCGGCGGAACTGCCACGGGGCCAGCAACGTGTAACAGCAGATGGCGAAGGTGAACACCACCACTGTCAACGCCAGCCATCCCGGCCGGAGCAGAAACCGCAACCGCACCCCTCTACGGTAGGCCGTCGCGTTCCGTGCGCGCACCCGGACCGGACGTCACGCCTGTTCGCGGACCCAGTCCAGCAGTCCCGGCACGCTCCGCTCGATCATCCCGAGCACGTCCTCGAAGCCGTCGTCGCCGCCGTAATACGGGTCCGGCACCTCGGCACCCTCCGGAGCGGACGGGTCGAAGGAGCGCAGCAGCCGCACCCGGGAAGGGTCTTCGACGCGGGACTGCAGGAAGCCCAGGTGACTCTCGTCCGCCGCGAGCAGCAGATCGGCTTCGAGGTCTTCGTCGCTGACCTCGGCCGCGATGTGCTCAGTGGGGTAACCGTGCGCCTTCAACGTGGCGCGCGCCCGCCGGTCGGCCGCCTCCCCGACATGCCACGGTCCAGTTCCCGCGCTGGAGACGCGCACGGCGTCGGTGAGGCCCGCGTCGGCGAGCTTCTTGCGGAAGACGAGCTCCGCCATGGGGGAGCGGCAGATGTTCCCTGAGCACACAAACACCATGGAAGGCATGGTCGGAAGTCTCCCAGAGCGATCGTGCGAGGATCCCCAGGTGCCTGCATTAGCCGAGATCATCGCTGTCCTCGAACGCAGTTACCCGCCCCGGCTGGCGGAAAGCTGGGACGCGGTCGGGCTCGTCTGCGGAGACCCGGCCGAGGACGTCGCGCGCGTGTTGTTCTGCGTCGACCCGGTCGAGGAGACGCTCGCCGAAGCCGAGGAAATCGGTGCGCAGCTGATCGTCGCGCACCATCCGCTGCTGCTGCGCGGCGTGCACGGCGTCCCCGCCGACACTGCCAAGGGCTCGCTCGTGCACCGCATGATCCGCGGCGGCATCGCGCTCTACTGCGCGCACACCAACGCCGACTCGGCTGACCCCGGCGTGTCCGACGCGCTCGCGGAGGCCATCGGCCTGCAGGTCGACCGGCCGCTCGACCCGCACGAACCGGGCGGTGCCACTGGGATCGGCCGGATCGGCCACCTGCCTGAGGCGGAGCCGTTCGCGCAATTCGTCCAGCGGGTCGCCGACGCGTTGCCGGCCGCCGTGCCCGGCGTGCTCGGTGCGGGCGAAGCAGACCGGCCGATCCGTACCGTCGCGGTGTCCGGCGGCGCGGGCGACTCCTATCTCGCGAAGGCGACGGCTGAGGGCGTCGACGCGTACGTGACCGCGGATCTGCGCCACCATCCCGCCGGCGAACACCTCGCCGCGGCGGGAACCGTGCCCGCGCTGGTCGGCTTGACGCACTGGGCCAGCGAGTGGCCGTGGTGCGGACAGGCCTCGGCCCTTGTCGGCGCGGCCTTTGCGGGTACCGTCGAAGCTCACGTCTCCACGCGGTGCACCGACCCGTGGACCATCCGCGCTACCGCCCAGTAACTAAATCAGGGAGCACAGTGAAGGCCGACCCCGCCGTCCAGCGTCAGCTGCTCGAACTCGCGAAGGTGGACGCCGAGCTTTCGCGCGTCGCGCACCGCCGCCGCACCTTGCCCGAGCTCGCCGAGATCGAGGCCGGGGAGAAGACCGTCCGGGAGAAACGCGACGCGCTCGTGTCCGTCGAGACCGCGACGTCGGACCTCGACCGGGAGATCGCCCGGCAGGAGAAAGAGGTCGAATCGGTGCGGGCGCGCGAGGACCGCGACCGCAAACTGATGGAATCCGGGTCGGTCGGGGCCAAGCAGATGACCGACATCGAGCACGAACTGCAGACGCTCGGCCGCCGCAAGGGCGCGCTCGAGGACGACCTGCTGGAGCTGATGGAGCAGCGCGAGGCACTGGGCCTGGACGCGCAGCGCACCAGCGCCGAGGTCGACAAGGCGCAGCAGGCGGTCGAGGCCGCCGCCGGCCGCCGCGACGAGGCGTTCAAGGACCTCGACACCACCGAGGCCCGCCGCAAGGAAGACCGCGCGAAGCTGCTGCCGCGCTTCCCGGAGCCGCTGCTCAAGCTGTACACCCGCGTCTACGACCACAAGGGCATCGGCGCGGCGCTGCTGCGGGCCCGCCGGTGCGGTGCCTGCCAGCTCGAACTCGACCGCAACACCATCTCCGAGATCAAGGCCGCGGCCGAGGACAGCGTCGTGCAGTGCGACAACTGCGGCGCGATCCTGGTCCGCACGCTGGAGTCGGGCCTGTGACCGAACGGGCGATCGTCGAGGCCGACGGCGGCTCCCGGGGCAACCCGGGCCCGGCGGGCTACGGCGCGGTCGTGAAAGACGCGGCCACCGGCGAAGTCCTCGCCGAACGCCACGAATACCTCGGCATCGCCACGAACAACGTCGCGGAGTACTCCGGGCTCGTCGCCGGGCTCGCCGCGGCGGCCGAACTCGGAGCGTCCATTGTGGACGTCCGGATGGATTCGAAGCTCGTGGTCGAGCAGATGTCCGGGCGGTGGAAGATCAAGCACGCCGCGCTGCAGCCGCTGGCCGCGCAGGCGCGCGAGATCGCGGCGGGTTTCGACCGCGTCGGTTACACCTGGATCCCGCGCGCGGAGAACTCGCACGCGGACCGGCTCGCGAACGTCGCGATGGACAGCGCCGGTTCCGGCGCGACCTCGCCCGCCCCGGTCGCCGAAACGCGGCCGAAGGCCAAGGTTTCCGAGCCCGACCGGGTGTCCCCGGCGGGCTGGACCGGAGCCCGCGGCACGCCCACCAAACTGCTCCTGCTGCGCCACGGACAGACCGAGATGTCGGTCGACCGCCGCTACTCCGGGCGCGGCGACGTCCCGCTCACCGAGCACGGCCGGGGCCAGGCCGCCGCGGCGGCCAAACGGCTGGCCGCGATGCCGGGGCTGATCGGCGAGGACGGCGAACCGGCCCCGATCGTCTCGTCGCCGCTGATCCGCACGAAGCAGACCGCGCAGGCGGTCGCCGACGCGCTCGGCGGCCGGGTCGAAACGCACCCCGGCCTCATCGAGACCGACTTCGGCGAATGGGAGGGCCTCACCTTCGGCGAGGCCGCGCAACGGGATCCGGAACTGCACCGCTGCTGGCTGAGCGATTCGTCCTGCCCGCCGCCCGGCGGCGAGAGCTTCGACGCGGTCCACGAGCGGGTCGGCAAGGCGCGGCGCGACCTCATCGAGCAGTACGACGGGCGCACGGTGCTCGTGGTCAGCCACGTGACGCCGATCAAGACCCTGCTGCGGATGGGGCTCGACGCCGGGCCGTCGCTGCTGTTCCGGCTGCACCTCGACCTGGCGTCGCTCTCGATCGTCGAGTTCTATCCGGACGGCAACGCCTCGGTCCGGTTGGTGAACGACATCTCGCATCTGTCCTGACCAGGACATCTGTGACGTGGATCACGGTCAGGGATGACGTGTGAAACGCCCTGAATGAGGTATTGGCTAGAGTGCGGTGTCGACCGCGGCGCCGCGGCGCTGGTCCCGGCCGGGACTTCAAGGGGGGCGCAGGCTCGTGCGTTTCTTCGGCAGCATCCGCAAGTGGAAACAGTGACGAGGACATGACGGCTAGCGCACTCACCGCAGTATCCGAGCCCGACCTGCCGGGGGAGGAGACGACCGACCCGCCGGCGCGGTTCAAGCTCAGCTGGCTGGCGTCGACGCTGGCGGTGCTGGCCGGCGTGGCCGCGGTCGCTTGGCACGCGACCCGCTACGGGCACTGGATCGTCGACGACGCGGCCATCACGTTCTCCTACTCGCGCAGCGTCGCCGACGGGCTCGGCCCGGTGCTGGCCCCCGGCCAGCCGCCGGTGGAAGGCTTCTCCGATCCGACGTGGATGATCCTGCTCGCGCTGGGCAAAGTCGCCGGCCTCTTCGACAAGGGCCTGCTGTTCGGCATCCCGGACTACGTGCTGTTCCCCAAGCTGCTCGGCCTGTTCTTCGCCGCGGGCATCCTGGTGCTGTGCCACCTGGTGGCCCGGCAGGTGTTCCGCAGGCACGCGTGGGCGATCACGCTGGCCACCGGCCTCGGGCTGGCGGCGATCCCGTCGTTCGTGATCTGGGTGGTCTCCGGCCTCGAGAACTCGCTGTTCGCGTTCTTCACCACCGCGTTGGCGGCGCTGCTGTTCACCGCGCTGCGCAAGGAAAACTCGCTGTCGTTCAAGGTCGCGATCGGCGCCGGCGTGCTCGTCGCGGCCGCCGCGCTGACCCGGCCGGAAGGCCTGATCTACGCCAGCGCGTACCCGATCGTCCTGCTGTTCGGCGTGAAGCGCGAGGGTTTCTGGCCCAGCTTCCGGTCCGCGCTGGTGTCCATCGCGGCGTTCGCCGTGCTGTTCGGCGGCTACGTCGTGTGGCGCTACACGGAGTTTCACCGGCTGCTGGCCAACCCGTCGGTCGCCAAGAAGCAGGGGCTGCCCACCTTCGCGTCGATCATCCGGCCGAACCAGCTGGTGGAGTACGTCGGCATCGCGCTGACGCTCGTGCTGGTCGCGGTGGTCGTGTGGGCGCTGGTCAAGGCTCCGTGGCGGCGTCCGCTGATCGGGCTGGTCACGCCGCTTGTGCTCGGTGTCATCGCGTACGGCGTGATGGTTCCGGACTGGATGGCGCAGTACCGCTTCGCGACCCCAGTGTGGGTGCTCGGCACGCTGTGCGGAGTCATGGCGTTCGCCGAACTGCTGCGTTCGCTGGCGAAGGTGCAGTGGCGCGCGGTCGCGGCGCTCGTGCTCGTGGCCGCCTCGGTGCCGTCGGCGATCGGCTTCGTGAACCAGTCCGACGAGTTCATCAAGAGCCCCACCGTCCCGGCGTGCCTGATCGCGGACCGGTTCGGCCGCGGCTTCAACACCTACGCGGACATGCTCGGCCTGCAGCAGGCGTCGCTGCTGCTGCCGGACCTCGGCGGCTCGTCGATGACCAGCAGGCTCGAACTGGTCGACATGGCCGGCCTGGTCAACGCGCCGATCGCGGACCTCACGCACAAGGAAGACCTGGTCGGCCTGCGCAACTACGTATTCGACACGGTGAAGCCGACCTTCATTCACTCGTGGGGTCCGTGGGCGGACGGCAACGAGATCAGCATCGACCCGCGCATCGACCGCGACTACGTGCCGATCCTGGTGTACCCCGGCCCTGGCAAACGCCAAGGCGACTTCGTCCGCAAGGACGCCGTGACTGATCCGGCGAAGCTTGCCGCGGTTCAGCACTATGCGCAGGTGACGATGATGAACGTGGAGGCGCAGCGGTTCGGGGATGGTCTGGATGATTGTGGCCCGACGTTGTCGCGGGGGAGCACGATCGCGCCGCGCGGCTAAAGCGCCAGCCACAATGCGCACGTCGCCGCCACCAACGACAGCGGTGTCGTGAGCGCACCTAGCCGCAGGAATTCGCCCACCGGCGGATGCTGTCCGTGCCGTACCACGACACGGCGCCACAGGAGCGTCGCGAGCGAGCCGAGGTACGTCGCGTTCGGGCCGATGTTCACGCCCAGCAACACGGCGAGCAGCACGCCCTGATTCGGGTGCGGGCCCAGGACGGACAGCAGGATCAGCGTCGCGGGCAGGTTGTTGACGACGTTCGCCAGCACCGCCGCGATCGCTGCGGCCAGGAGCAGTTCGGGCAGCCCGGCCGTGGTCGGCAGGATCGCCCGCAGCAGCCCGCCGAGGACGTGTTCGTCGACCGCTTCCACCACCACGGCGAGGGCGAGCACGAAGAGGATCAGCAGCGGGGAAGCTTCGGTGATCACCTGCCAAGGCCGGATCTTCCGCTCTGCCAAGGCTTTAACGGCCAGGACAAGCGCGGTGAGCGCGGCGATCCAGACCGGTTCGACGTGCACCAGCGGTCCGGTCGCGAATCCGGCCAGCATCACCGCCAGCACGACGAGGGTGAAGACCGGCGCTTCGCGGTGTTCGGGTCGGCGGGTGCTGACCGGTTCGCGGAGGTCGTGCCGGAAGAACCAGGTGAACGCGGCGAGTTCGACGGCCAGCGTGACCAGCCAGGGCAACGCCATCAGTGCGGTGAAACCGGCGAAGGTCAGGCCGGACGCGGAGAAGGCGAGCAGGTTCGTCAGGTTGGAGACGGGAAAGAGCGTGGACGCCGAGTTGGCTAGGTGCGCGCACGCGTAGACATGCGGGCGTGCGGTGAGTTTCAGTTCCGCTGCGGTGGCGAGGACGACCGGGGTCAGCAGGACGACGGTGGCGTCGAGGCTGAGCACCGCCGTGACGATCGCCGCGGCGGCGAAGGTGAGCAGCAGGAGCCGAGGTTGCCGTCCGCGGCAGATCTCGGCGAGTTCGGCGCCTAGCCAGGTGAATACTCCTTCGGCCGCGGCGAGGTGGCTGACCAGCAGGATCGCTGCGAGAAAGCCCATCGTCGGCAGCATCTGGACGACTCGCTCGCCTGCTTCGTGCGGGGAAGTCAGGCCGAGCGCGAGGACGACACCGGCGGCGGGGACCGCGAAGACCGCTTCGGGGAGGCCGCGCGGGCGCGCCATGGCGAACCAGAGCGTTCCGGCGAGAAGGACCAGGGACAGGGCACCGTTCACGCCCGAACGCTAGCCTCCGCGTGAGGTCAGATCCCCGCCGGTTCCGGGACTCCCGCGCCGCGTTCCAGCACCCGCTCCTTCTCGCGGATGACCGGCAGCACCGCCCGGCCGAAGTGCTCGACGTCCTCCAGATAGTGCAAAAACCCGAGCAGCAACAGGTTCGCGCCGCGCTTTTTGTACTCGATCGCCCGGTCCGCGATGTGTTCCGGGGTGCCGATCAATCCGGTCCGGAATCCGTCGTTGTACTGCACGAGGTCCGCGAACTCCGAATCCGCCCACATGCCCTTGGTGTCCGAAGTGGACTTCCCGGCCTGCGCGACCGCCGAGCGGAATCCTTCGACGGCGGGCACGTTCGCCTTCGCCACGATCTCCCGCAGCACCTCGCGCGCCTCGGCTTCGGTTTCGCGGGCGATCACGAAACCGTTGAGCCCGAAGCGCACCGCGTGGTCGTTCTCGGCGGCGTACCCGCGCACCTCGTCGACCTGCTCGCTGAAACCGGCGAAATCCTTGCCATTGCTGAAATACCAGTCCGAAACGCTGCCGGCCAGCTTGCGTGCCGCGGTGGAGTTGCCGCCCTGGAAGACCTCCGGATGCGGCCGCCGCGGACCGGCGACCGGTTTGGGTTTGATGTCGAAATCGTGGATGCGGTAGAAATCGCCGCCGAACTCGGCGTGGTCGTCGGTCCACAATTGCTTGAGCACGCGGATGAACTCCTCCGAGCGGCGGTAGCGCTCGTCGTGTTCGAGCCACGGTTCGCCGAGGCCGGTGAACTCGTCTTTGAACCAGCCGCTGACCACGTTCACCGCGGCCCGGCCGCCGGAGATGACGTCCGCGCTGGCGATGAACTTCGCGAGCACGCCGGGCTGCCACAGTCCAGGGTGGACAGCCGCGATGACCTTCAGCCGCTGCGTCGCGAGCAGCAGCGCCAGGCTGAACCCGGTGGATTCGTGCTGGTAGGCGGCACCGTAGCTGGCGGTGTAGCGGACCTGGGTGAGCGCGTACTCGAAGCCGTTGTTCTCGGCCAGCACCGCCAGGTCGCGGTTGTACTCGTAGCCCCAATCGGTGCGCTGTTCGATGTCGCTGGTGACCAGGCCGCCGCTCACATTCGGGACCCAGTAAGCGAATTTCAAGGGTTCGGACAGTTCAGGTGCGGACATGGCGGGAGTGAAACAGCGGCCGGGCGCGGAGGCAAAGGGCGTCCACGCGATGGAATGTGCCAGCCCGTGCCGGGGGCCGCGCCGTCTCCCGGGTACGCTGCTCCGGCGGACGAGTTGGCAGGACGGTCGCGGCCCGGGTTCTCCCGGTCCGAGGAAAGTCCGGACTCCGCAGGGCAGGGTGGTTGCTAACGGCAACCCGGGGCGACCCGCGGGACAGTGCCACAGAAAACAGACCGCCCCCGTCTCGGCGGGGGTAAGGGTGAAACGGTGGTGTAAGAGACCACCAGCATCCCGGGTGACCGGGATGGCTCGGTAAACCCCACCCGGAGCAAGGCCAAGAGGGAGTTCGCTCCTGCGCAGGCGATCGAGGGCGGCCCGCCCGATGCCTGCGGGTAGGCCGCTGGAGCCTGCCGGCGACGGCAGGCCGAGATGGATGACCGTCGCCCGGTCCGCCGCGAGGCGGCCCGGGAACAGGATCCGGCTTACATGCCAGCTCGTCCGCCCGATCGCTACGATCGGGCGCATGGGTCAAGCCGTCGCCGCCGCCGTCGCCTTCCGGACCACCTTCGACGCTCTGCACGCCCCCGTCTACTTCGCGCCAGAGACCCAGCAACGGCTCGCCGCCGTCGGGCTCAAACCAGGGTCGATGACCTACTTCGCCAGCCGCGCCGCGGCGATGGGCGCGGTCGGGCCGGGCACGGTCACCGCCACCTTCTACAGCTTCAGCCCCAGCCTCATCGCGCACTTCGTCCCGCGCGTCTGGACGCTCGCCACCCCGGAGACCGTCCTGGAGGCCAGGGTCGCCGCGGTCGACGAGATCTACCGCCGGCTGTTCGGCGACGAGACGCTCGCGTCCGCGGAGGTCGCCGAAGCGGCGGCGCTCGCGCGCGAAGCCACCGAAGGCTGTCGTCCGGAAGGACGCCCGCTTTACGCCGCCCACGCTGACCTGGCGTGGCCCGAACAACCGCACCTCGCGCTCTGGCACGCGATCACCCTGCTGCGCGAGCACCGCGGAGACGGCCACGTCGCGGCGTTGACCACGAATGGACTGCACGGCCTCGACGCGCTGGTCACGCACAGCGCGACCAAGAACGGAACCCCGCCGGACACCGCCAAACGCACCCGCGGTTGGAGCGACGAGGAATGGGACGAGGCCGCTGCCAGGCTGGTCGTCGACGGAATCCTCGACGCCGAAGGCGCGCTCACCGAGCAGGGGCTGGAGCTGCGCGAGCGCGTCGAGACGGCGACGAACACGGCGGCGAACGGTCCGTGGCGGCACCTCGGCGAGGAGAAGACGGCTCGGCTGGAGGAGCTGTGCGCTCCGCTCAGCCGCCGGGTGATCGAAGCCGGCGCGATCCCGGGCGCCGCGTTCCGGGCCTGATCCGCGAGACGGTCGGGAACTGCCCGGGATCACGCTTTGTAGTGAACAAATGCGCACATCGGACGTGATGGTGACCGTTATCGCATCAGAGAGTGATCAATTCCGGATTGTTTTCTACACCGGTTGTCACTCACCGGACTCGCGGCGGAACGCCGATCGGGGCATGCCACACTGGTGCCTGCCCGACACGCCGGTCCGGGGCGCACTGAGAGTGAGCGCCGCACGTTTTGCGGAGCCGCACCGCCGGAACACTGCGCAATCCGGGTGGCTTGGGTTATTCCGGAGCACCCTTGCCACGATGATGGAGGGCGAGGAATCCTGACCACCGGACCGCAGCACCCGCCCGTTAACCACAAGTCGACATCTACGCAGCGCGCTTTGACCATTACCCCTTGTAACGCCATGATGGTGTTCGTAGCTTCGCCGAAGCCAGAACAGCGCGGCGCCAACCGTGCACCGGGAGTATCGCGATGACCAGCATGACCGCCCTCGAGACGTTCGTGGCCGAAGGGCTCGGCACCAGCAACGTCCGCACCTGGCTGCTCGACAACGTCATCCCGCTCGTGCTGCTGGCGGTGGCGTTGCTGCTGCTGTGGCTCGGCGGCGGCAAGGGCGACAACGCGGGAGTCATGCGACGGCTCGCCGGCGTGGTCATCGCGCTCGCGATCATCGGACTCGCGGTCAGCGGGGCGGGCGTCAACGTGGGCCAGTGGATCGCCGGCCTCTTCACCGGCTGAGGCGGAGCAGGCGTGCGGATCAGGACCGATGACGAGGTGTACCGGGTCGATGCCGTCTGGCTCGGCCCGCCGAAAGCGACTTTTCCCTGGCGAGCCCGATACGTGGCATGGCTCGTCGGCATTCCGGTCTTCCTGGTCGTGCTCACCGTGGAGCGGTGGGTCGGCTGGAGTTTCGGGTTCTTTTCCACGGCGTGGGCGTTCGTGGCCACGATCGTGATCACCAGGCTGATCACCGCCAAGATCAGTCACGAGCGCCCGCTGGGCGCGGTGATCGCGATGATGGGCCAGGAACTGCGCGCGCCGCGCGAACGGTCCTCGGGCACGGGCGGCGCGGCGAGCGCCAGCCGGGTCCGGGTGCGGGCGGAGCGCCCGCTGCCGAAGCACAAGAGAAGGCGGCAGTACCAGCACCGCGACCCCCGTCGCGGTGCTGGCGCGAGTGCCGGGAAACAGGGAGCACCACGAGCGCGCCGGAGCCGCCCCGCGGCTCGGGCCGGGAGGTAGTCGTTGTTCGGTCGCGGCGGAAGCCGAGGGAAACGGGAGCAAGACGTCCCTGCCGGCGCGTGGAACGCGCCACCGCAGGGCCGTCCGCCGTCCGGCGGCAAGAACTCCGGCGGCAAGGGCCGCCGGCTGCCCGGTGAGCAGGCGATACCGGCGTACACGCCGTCGATCGCCGCGCGCAGCATCGACGGCCACCTGCTGCGGACCGGGTACGAGGTGTACGCCTGGTACCGGCTCGCGCCGCAGCGCTGGTCGTTCCGTTCCGATTCGCAGCGCCGCGACTTGATCGCGGCCATCGCGGGCCAGTACGCCGAACTGCAGGGCCGCTGGCTGCACCTGCGCGTAACGAACCGGCCGTACCCGATCCGGATGTGGGCCGAGGCGCACGTGCACAACGCGGTCGGCAGGCCGGGCGACGTGCCGGGCGCGCTGTCGTTCGACGACTACCTGATCGGCGAGCAGCAGCAGCTGATGGGCCGCTCGATGGCGGAAAAAGAGGTCTATCTCGGCGTCCAGGTGCAGACCCGGCGCATGGTGGACCGCGCGGTCGAACGCGCCGCGCCGGTGCTGCGCCGGATCCTGCCCGAGGCGGTCGACGCCGAACTGGCCGCGCTCGACTCCGAGATCGAGCACCTCGACCAGGTCATCGGCAGCGCCGGGCTGGAGGGCCGCCCGGTGCACGCCGAGGAGATGTCCTGGCTGATGCACCGCTCGTGCTCCCTCGGCCTGCCCGCGCCGCGGAACATGCCCGCGGTGCCGGGCGCGGCGTGGGAGCCCGAGGACCTCGCCAGCTTCACCGACGCGGCTGATTTCCACGCCGACCCGTACGCGCCCACGGTCACCGTGCGCGGCCGAACCGGGTCGAACGCCGGGGTGTCGCGGCATCTCGCGGTGCTCACCGTCGGGCAGATGCACGGGCTGCAGATCCCCGAGGTCGACGACCCGTGGATCCAGCACGCGGACCGGCTGCCCGCGGCGGTCGAGGTGTCCGCGCGGATCTACGTGCGGCGTCCGGAAGAGGTGTCCGGCGAACTGCAGCGGCAGATGAACAAGGTCCGCTCGCAGGTCAAGCACTACACCGACGAGCACGAACTGGAACCGCCGCAGTCGCTGGCCCGGCAAGCCGGCCGGGTGCTGGAGATCGACGACGAGATGACGTCGGGCTTCACCGCGCTCGCCACGCGCGTGCGGTCCTGGTGGCGGCTCGCGGTATCCGGCCCGACCGAGCGCGACGCGCTGCGGCTGGCCCAGCAGTTGCTCGACCTGTACAAGCCGAAGATCGCCATCGAGCACCCGGAAG
>NZ_JBSFNS010000083.1:0-36735 GCF_053587275.1 Amycolatopsis sp. NPDC003676 | reverse complement strand
GGCTGGGTTGTCGTACGTGAGGGGAACCCTGAGGGAATCTGATTCCCTCAGGGTTCCCCTCACGGCACACTCGCCCAGCAACGAAGCCCGGCGTCACTCGCGTCGCCTGGTTGATTCCCGCAACCGCAGTTCCGGAGCCAGGAACACCGGCCCGGCAGGTGTCTCGGCTCCGGACAACCGCGCCAGCATCAACTCCACCGCCTGCTCGGCCAGCGCTTCGTGCGTCAGGTCCATCGCGGTGATCGGCGGCATGCTCATGCGGGCGTGTTCGCTGTCGGTCAGCGCGGCGAGCAGCAGATCGTCCGGGACGCGCAGGCCTTGCGCGGCAGCGGCATCGGCGATCAGCGGGGCGAAATCGCTTGTCGCGACCACGATCGCGTCCGGCCGGTCCGGGCCGGACAACAACGGTTGCACCAGTTCGGGCACGTCGCGCTGGGTCAGGCCTTCGCTGAGCAACGCGGTCCGCGGCGACAGCCCGCGCAGTTTGCACCACGCCAGGTAGGTTTCGCGCGGACGCCGGTTCCAGGCGTTGTCCTCGGTGCCGGACAACAGAAGCACGTCGCGCGCGCCTTGCTCGTAGAGGTGGTCCAGCAGTGCTTCGACCACCGGCGGATAGTCCAGCCGCACCGCCCACGGGAGGTCCGGCTGTTCCGGGTCCTCCTCGACGGTCACCACGGGCAGGCCCCGGCCGAGCAGTTCGGCCAGCGCGGTGTCGCCGCCGTAGGGGTGGGCCACGATGCAGCCGTCCATCGGCACGCTCGCGACCGCGGGGTCGTGCAGGTCGGGCACATGGATCAGCCCGGTCTTGTGCCGCAGCATCTCGGTCGCGATCGACCCGACGAGCCGGTTGAACGTCTCGGCCCGGTCGGGCGTGCCGGCCACCGCGTAGCGCGGCCGCAGGATGAGCCCGACCAGCCCGGACCGGCCGGTGCGCAGCGAGCGCGCGTTCGGGTTCGGGTCGTAGCCCAGCTCCGCGGCGGCCTCGCGCACCCGCGCCTTCGTCGCCGCCGAAATGGGCCTGCGGCCGGAAAGCGCGTGCGAAACCGTGCTGATCGAGACCCCGGCGCGCTCGGCGACCTCCCGGATCGTCACCGGCCGCTTGCCGCTCGCCGTTTCCACTCCTCGCACCCTTTCGCCCTGCCTCCGGACGGCCCAGTATCGCCCACCGGCCGGCGGACGAGGTCTTGACACCGCGACGGCGCGCGGGTTTGATGCCGCGAAAGCTCATCAAAACGTTTTGATGATGATAGGAGGCGCCATGGCCGCCCCGCACGAGCCCGCCCCGCCCACCTCCGCCGCCGCGCCGACCGTCGGCGACGTCTGCACCGGCATGCGGCTGACCCGGCGACATTGGCTGGCCGGTTCGGTGCTGTTCTTCGCGTTCGTCGTCGAGGCCTGGGAACAGGTCGGCCTGGTCTACGTCTCGAACGGGATCGCGGGCGAGTTCGGCGTGGACAACACGAAACTCGGCTGGGCGCTGTCCGCGGTCGCGTTCGGCATGGTGCCCGGCGCGCTGCTGTGGGGCGGGCTGATCGACCGGCTCGGCCGCCGCCGAGTGACGGTCGCGAGCCTGCTGATCTACGCGGTGCTCGCGCTGGCCGCAGGGTTGTCGCCGGCGTTCTGGCCGTTCGTCGTGCTGCGGTTCCTCTCCGGTGTCGCGTTCGGCGGGGTCTACGCGGTCACGTTCCCGTATTTTCTCGAACTGCTGCCCACCGCCCGTCGTGGCCAAGGTGCGGTCGCGCTCAGCATCGGGTTTCCGATCGGCACGCTGCTGTGCATCGGCGTGAGCCAGTCGCTCGGCATGATCAGCTGGCGCGCCGTCGCCGTGGTCGCCGCGTTGGCCGGGCTGTGGGCATTCGCCGTGCTCCGCTGGGTGCCGGAATCGCCTTACTGGCTCGCTCGGCGCGGTCGGCACGCGGAAGCTGCGACCGTGCTACGCGGTCTCGGCGCGGATATTCCTGCTGACACGAGGTTTTCCGTCGAGGACGCCGATCGCAAGGCAGGCGCGGTGCGCAACCTCTTCCGGTCGCCCGTGCGGCGGCGGTTCCTGCCGCTGCTGATCACGTCGTTCACGTTCAGCTGGGGCTACTGGGGGTTGCAGACCTGGCTGCCCGTTCTGCTGCAGAATCGCGGGTTGAGCGTGTCCGGCGCGCTGTGGTTCGTCGCGGTGACGCAGGTCGTGTCCGTGCCCGGCTACCTGCTCGCCGCGTGGCTGACCCGCCGCCACGGCCGCAAGCGGATCTTCCTGCTATTCGCGCTGGCGTCGGCGATCGGCGGAGTGCTGTTCGGCCTCGCCACCGGGTCGACGCAGCTGTACGCGGGCAACCTGATCCTCGCGTTCTTCTCGCTCGGCGCCTGGGGCATCTGGAACACCTGGTCGGCCGAGGTGCTGCCGACCGGGCTGCGCGGCGTCGGCTACTCGTGGTCCACGTCGGCGATCCTGCTGGCCAACACCGTTTCGGTGCCGGTGATCGGCGCGATGATGGACCACGGCGTCGCGTCCTCGCTGACTGTCGCGTCGATTGTCGCCTTCCTCGTCGTCGCGCTTCTCGCCGTCCTTCCGCTGCCCGAGACCGAGGGTCGCGCGCTCACCTGATTTCCCTTATCGGACAAGGAGTTCCCATGACCTACCGCGTCGCCATGGACATCGGCGGCACCTTCACCGACGTGGTCGTCCACGACGGCGCGACGCAGCGGCTGCGCGCGGGCAAGGTGCTCACCACCCCCGACGACCTCGCGCGCGGCGTTTTCGGCGCGCTCGAAGGATTCGACCTGCCGTTCGCCGACATCGAGTTCTTCGTGCACGGCACCACGCAAGGCCTGAACGCGCTGCTCGAACGGCGCGGCGCGAAGGTGCTGATCCTGACCACGCGGGGGATCGGCGACGTCTACCGGATCGCGCGCGGCAACCGGAACCGGCTGTTCGACCTGCACTACCGCAAGCCCGAGCCGCTCGTCGGGCCGGAAGCGGTCGCGGAGGTCGCCGGACGGCTCGACGCCACCGGCGGCGAACTCGAACCGCTCGACGAGGACGCGGTGCGGCTGGTCGCGAAACGCGTGCGCGAAGAGGGTTTCGAGGCCGTCGCGGTGTGTTTCCTGTTCTCCTACTTGGATTCCGGGCACGAACGCCGCGCGGGAGAGATCCTGCGCGACGAACTCGGCGATGACGCGCTGGTCGTGCTCTCCCACGAGGTCGCGCCGGAATGGCGGGAGTACGAGCGGACGTCGACTGCGGTGCTGGAGGCGTACACCGGCCCGTCGGTGCACCGCTATCTCGACCGCATCGAAGCGCGGTTCACCGAGAAGGGCCTGCACGTCCCGGTGCACGTCATGCAGTCCTCCGGCGGTCTGGTCAACGCCGGGTTCGCGCGGCGACATCCGTTGCAGACGCTGCTTTCCGGCCCGGTCGGCGGCACGATGGGCGGCGTCGCGGCGGCGAAGCTGCTCGGCCGTCCCGACCTGATCTGCGTGGACATGGGCGGCACCTCGTTCGACGTCTCGCTGGTGATGGACTACGCCGCCGACGTTTCGCCGGACGGCGAGGCGGAGGGATTCCCGCTGCTGATGCCGCTGGTCAACCTGCACACGGTCGGCGCGGGCGGCGGTTCGCTCGCCTACGCCGAGGGCGATGCGCTGCGCGTCGGCCCCGAATCGGCGGGTGCGGTGCCCGGCCCGGCGTGCTACGGCCGCGGCGGGACGCAGGCGACGGTCACCGACGCGAACTGCGTGCTCGGCCGCGTCGATCCCGAATCGTTCGCCGGCGGGGGAATGCCGCTCGACCTCGACGCCGCGCGGACGGCCGTCGCGACGCTGGCGCAGCAGCTCAGCATGGATCCGGTCGAGCTGGCGTCCGGCATCTGCGACGTCGGCAACGCCAAGATGGCGCAGGCGATCCGCACCCTGACCGTCGAACACGGCCGCGAGCCGGGCCAGTTCGCGCTGCTCGCGTTCGGCGGCGCGGGACCGATGCACGCGGCGTTCATCGCACAGGAAATCGGCATCACCGAGGTGATCGTGCCGCGGTTCCCCGGCGCGTTCTCGGCGTGGGGCATGCTCGAGGCGGACGTCCGGCGGGACTTCACCATGCAGTTCTTCGCCAACGGAGCCGAACTCGACACCCGCGCCCTGCGCACGGCGCTCGACTCGCTGCGCGATCAGGCACTGGAAGCGTTGCGGGAGCAGGGAATCTCCGAGGACCGCCAGTCGGTGACCCACGGCGTCGACATGCGGTACGAAAGCCAGGACTACACCCTGACCGTGCCGATCCTGGAATCCGATCCCGTCGACAGTCCCGATTTCCTGCCCGCCGTCGAGGCGCGGTTCGCCGAGATCCACCACCAGCGCTACGGCCACGCCACCCCCGGCGCGCCAGTGCAGTTCGTCGCGCTCCGCACCACCGGCCACGGCGTCGTCGACCGCGCCGCGGCTTCTGCGGAGACGATCGTCGAACAACCTGAGTCCGTTGTCCGCGACGTCGTTTTCGCCGGACAGGCCGTGCCCACCACGATCGTGGCGCGCGCCTCGCTCGCCCCCGGCAGCCGGTTGCCCGGGCCCGCGATCGTGCACGAGGAAACCGCCACCACGGTCGTCCCGCCGGACGCCGAACTCGCCGTCGACGACCACGGCTTCCTGGTCGTCACCCTCGCGGCCGCCGACCACCTGCAGGAGGAGCACGCGTGAGCATCAGCCCCGTCACCACCGAAATCATCCGCTCGGCGCTGATCCAGGCGGCCGAGGACATGAACATGACCCTGATCCGGTCGTCCTACACGCCGACGATCTACGAGGGCAAAGACTGCGCCGTCGCGTTGCTGGACCGTCGCCATCGTGTCCTCGGCCAGTCGTCCGGGCTGCCGATTTTCCTGGGGAATCTGGAGATCTGCACGAGCCACACCGAGGACCTGTTCGGCGCGGACGTCTGGCAGCCGGGCGACGTCTGGGTGCTCAACGATTCCTACATCGGCGGCACGCATCTCAACGACTGCACGGTTTACGCGCCGATTTTCGTCGGCGACGAACTGGTCGGCTTCGCGGCTTCGCGGGCGCATTGGATCGACATGGGGTCCAAGGATCCCGGCGGCTCGATGGACTCCACGAACATCTACCAAGAGGGCCTCCGGATGGGCCCGACGCGGATCGTCGCCGGCGGGGTCGAATGCGCCGACATCCTGCGGTTGATCGAGACGAACGTGCGCTTCCCGTACGTGACCCTCGGCGACATGCGCGCGCAGATCGCCTGTGCCCGGATGGGTGTGCGACGGCTCGGCGAGCTGTTCGCCCGTTACGGCGCGGAAACCGTCGACGCCGCGCGCGAGCAGATCTTCGCCCAGACCGAACGGCTCGAACGTGAACGCATCGCGGCGATCCCGGACGGCGAGTACGAGGCGACTGGGTATTTGGACAACGACGCGATCGACCCGGACACGCCGCTGAAGGTGCGCGTGCGAGTGGCCGTCGAGGGCGAATCGATGACGATCGACCTCACCGACTGTGCCGACCAGGCCACCGGTCCGGTGAATTGCGGCCGCTCCCAAGCGATTTCGGCGGCGCGGGTCGGCTACAAGCTGCTGATCTCGCCGCAGGTGAGCCTCAACGGGGGTTCGTTCGCGCCGCTGGACGTCCAGGTCCGCGACGGGTCGATGCTCGGCGCGCGGGAGCCCGCCGCGTGCCAGTACTACTACTCGAGCCTCGGCATGCTCATCGATCTCGTCGTGGCCGCGCTCGCACCCGCGATGCCGGACCGCGTCGCGGCGGCCAGCTACGGCGATTCGATGATCGTGCAATTCGCCGGTGAGCATCCGCGGACCGGGGAACCGTTCGTGACTTTGGAGGCGACCGTCGGCGGCTGGGGTGCCTGGGAAGGCGGCGACGGGGAAACGGCGCTGATCAACAACGTCAACGGGTCGCTGCGGGACCTGCCGGTGGAAGTAGTCGAAACGCTGTATCCGGTGCGGGTGAACGAATACCGCATCCGCACCGGCTCAGGCGGCGCGGGCCGCTGGCGCGGGGGCGACGGGGTGATCCGGGAGTACGTGATGGAGGCGGACCAGGATCTGTCGCTGTGGTGGGAGCGTTCGGTGACGCCCGCGTGGGGTCTGTTCGGCGGGTCGTCGGGGGCGCCGCCGCGGGTGGTGCTGAACCCTGGCACGCCGGAGGCGCGAGAGATGTTGAAGGTGAACAGCCTCCGGGTGCATCGAGGGGATGTGCTGCGATGCGAGTCGGGTGGGGGAGGGGGATACGGGGCGCCTGCGTAGGTGTAGCGCGGGGATTCCGCGAGGTGACTGTCTACTGTGGAGCTTCAGCGAGCAGCCCGACCTCGTGCAGATGATCGAAGATGACCTGGTCGACCGGGGACACCCGGCCCCGGTCGGCGTAGGTCAGCCAGACGATTTCCTCGATCTCGCCGCTAGGAGCGAGGGTCCCTCGGTAGTCGGCGGTGTAGCAGGTCATCCGGACCACGATGCCCGTCGCGTGACCGTGGGCTTGAGCCTGGAAGGTGCCGAAATGCCGGGCGCTTTCGGGCTTGACGGCGACGGTGAGCTCCTCGTCGATCTCGCGGACGAGAGTCTGGAGATCGGTCTCCCCGGGTTCGCGTTTGCCGCCGGGGAGGTAGTAGACGTCTTTGCCTCGGGAACGAGTGCTGAGAACCCTGCCCGCGTCGAACGTGATCCAGGCGATCTTGTCGATGACGGTCAACGGGTTTCCTTCCGGGCTTTCGTCGAGTGAAGATAGCTGGCGCGGGCTTGCGGCTCAACTGGATATGCTGGCAGCGCAATGGAATCGACTGAGTCTTCCCTTGACGGCCGTCGCTCGCTGGTGTTCCTCGATGTCGACGGAACGCTGCTGCCGTTCGGCCCTGCACCCGGGCGTGAACCACTTGAGCCGGGTCCTCTGCTGGATCGACTCGATCCGCGCTGGGGGATCCGGCTCGCCGCGCTGCCTGCCGAATTGGTATGGGCCACGACGTGGGAAGAAGAAGCCAACACCGAGATCGCGTCGCGGCTCGGCTTGCCGCCGCTGGCGGTCGTGCGCTGGCCGGAGCTCTCGGCGGCGGAGGAACGCGAAGACCAGTGGTCCGGTGTGCACTGGAAGACCCGGACGCTGGTCGAATGGGCGGACGGACGTCCCTTCGTCTGGGTCGACGACGAGATCGCCGACACGGATCGGGAGTGGGTGCGGGCCCGCCATCCCGGTCGTGCACTGCTGTATCGCGTCGCTCCGGATCTCGGTCTCGTGGAGGAGGATTTCGTGGTGATCGGCGAATGGCTTCGGTCATCGTGAGAGCTGGCGCTCCGCCAACGCCTTGCGGCACAAGGAATCCGCCCGGCGAGTCGTCTCCGGCAGGCGATAGTTCCGTGCCAAGGCCAACGTCGCGTCGCTGGCCTCCGCCAAGCCGATCCGGTGGCCGGCCGAAACGAAGACCGGCTTGACTCCGGTCCGCGTCCGCAGTGCACGTCCGACGACCTCGGCGTCGTCGAGCAGCGGAGCCCAATCGCCGCGCGCTGGGCCGGGCTGGTCGTAGGCGAAGGTGAACGGCGTTTTGGCGACCCCGGCGGTGCGGAGGCCGGTCAGGACTCCGAGGTGGCTGGCCAGGCCGAGCCGCCGCGGGTGGGCGAGGCCGTAGCCGTCGCAGAGGACCAAATCCGGGCGGTGGCGGAGTGCGGCCAGAGCGTCCAGGACGGGCGGCAGTTCGCGGAAGGCCAGCAAGCCGGGTACGTAAGGAAAGCTGACTCGTCCGGCCGCCGTCGTTTCCTCCACCGTTTCGAGCGAGGTGCAGTCGACGAGCACGGCGGCCGCGACGACCAGGTCCCGTTCGTCGTCGTAGGCGACGTCGACGCCCGCTACCACGGCACCGTCGGAAAGGGCCGGGCCGGTCGGGTCCACGAGGACGCGCAGGCGGTCTTGTTCGGCAAGGGCGTCGGCCTCGGTGGCGGGCCAGGCTGGCATGGGGTTCCTCGCGGAGTGGCAGGACGACCAGGTCCTGCGGCACGATCGGTGACAGGCGGGAGCGCCGACCCTATCAGGCTCGAAAGTGTGACCGTTACCAAAAGCTAATCGTTAGTGCTACGGTACGGCGGCGGCGATCACGAGGAGAGAGAAAACCCATGCCTGGTACGGACCTCAGGCCCGGCCGTCGGCCAGCGATTCCGGGGCGGCTGCGGTGGCTGGCCGGGCTCCTCTCGGCCGCCGCTTTGCTGGCGGTGGGCTGTGGCCAGCCGGAGGCGGTGGCGGAAAAACCTCCGGCGCGGACTGCGGAAGCGCCGCTCGCGCTGGTCTACAACGGACCGCAGGGATGCGCGGATTGCGGGCCCGCGGCGGCTGATCTGCTGCGCCGGGCGCCGCAGCATTTCCGGGTCGAGTACGTCGGGCCGGGCACCGGGAAGCCGCTGACCGCGGCCGTGCTGGCGAAGGCGCAGTTGTACGTCCAGCCGGGCGGCGGCCAGGATCTCGACCGGACTTGGCAGGACCTGGACGGCTCGGCTGGCGCGGTCCGCGACTGGGTCCGGAACGGCGGCAGCTACCTCGGCCTGTGCTTCGGCGGCTATCTCGCGGGCCGCGATCCGGGGTTCGGCCTCCTGCCCGGAGACACGCACGGGTACGCGGGTTCTCCCGGCTCCACGGTCCCGGACGAGCGTGACACCGTCATCGAGGTCAGCTGGCGGGGGAAGCCGCGGCACATGTATTTCCAGGACGGGCCAGCCTTCCGGCTGGACGAAGGTTCCCACGCGACCGTGCTGGCGACCTACACCAACGGGGCGCCCGCGGTGGCCGTCGCCCCGTACGGCAAGGGGCGGGTCGGCGTCAGCGGGCCGCATCCGGAAGCCGACGCCTCCTGGTACGACGAGAAGGGGCTCACCAATCCCGACGGCGTCCAGATGGATCTGGCCTACGAGCTGATCCAGGCGACTGTCTCGCGGTAAGGGAAATGCCCGCGCACGAATGTTTTTCGCGGCCGGACAATTTCGGGTGAACTCAAGCGGGTGACTTGTGCGCCCCGCCGCGCTTTCGAGTTGTCGGCCGGGGTGCGCGTTGATTCGATGCGATCATGGTGCGCTGGGCGGGTGGGAGCGGGAAAGCGGTCCGGCGGTTAGCCGTGCAGGTTCTCGTGACGGCGGTCGCCGTATCGGGCGTGGTGGTCGGCGGCGCTGTTCCCGCGGCGGCGGAGACGTGGCCGGTGGAAGGCGAGCAGAGTCCGTCCGCATTCGACTGCGACCATCTTTATTACAGCAATTTCCGCTCGGGCATGCAGTTCCGCACCGACGCCGCGGGCGACGCCGAGATCGAGAACACCGTGATCAGCAAACGGGCCGGCGCGGGCCTGCCGGATTACTGGTCGACTAATATGGCGCTCGGCAAGGATCCCGACACCGGCCGTCCCGCGGCGTTCTATTCCAGTTACACGAGCGCGAACCGGAAGCTGTACAAACACGTTTCCGGAACGGACCGGGCCACCGACGAGATCGCCGCCGGCCAGACCCGCGACCTGCCCGCCGGGGCGAACTGGGGCGGGACCGCCGCGGATCCGAACACCGGGATGCTCTTCGGCGCGCAGAACGGCGGCGCGCCGAAACTGTTCGGGATGAACCTGGCGACCGGCGCGACGACCGTCTGGACCAGGGGCTCGAACCTCACGCCGGTGCCGTCCAACGATCCCGTCTTCCTCGGCGGATCCCTGGTGCCGGATCTCTTCGTGGACGCCGACGGCGGCGCGTACTACGGCATTTCCTACGGCGGCTCGACCTACGTGTACCGGCTCGATCCGGCGACCGGGACCACCACGCGGGCGGTGCACGTCGTCGGGCCGGGGTCGAGCAACGGGTTCAACAACTACGGAATGGCCTACTTCCACGGTTCGATCTACCTCGGCTACTACGGCGGCGCACTGTACAAAGTGGACCCGAAGACCGGCGCGTCGACGCTGGTGCCCGGCGGCAACGCCCAAGACAACCAGGTCGGCCGGATCAAGTCCGAATCCGGCGGCTCCTGGCCGATCACCGACCTGGCCAGCTGCTCGATCGCGCCGAACCTGACGTCCCGCCTCGTGGTGCGCAAGACCGCCAGCGAGCAGGCCGCGAAGCCGGGGGACACCGTGCGGTACACGGTGACGATCAGCAACGAGGGCGACGGTCCCGCCCCGGCCGCCAGGCTGACCGACGACCTGAGCGCGGTCCTCGACGACGCCGCGTACAACAACGACGCCGCCACCACGAACGGTGGCGCGCCGACGCCGACCCAGCCGAGCTACGACAGCCGGAAGCTGACCTGGACGGGACCGATCGCGCCGGGCGAGACCGTCACCATGGCCTATTCGGTGACCGTGGGAAAGCCGCCCGGCGGGGACAAGAAGCTGACCAATGTCGTGACGGTCCCGGAAAGCAACTGCGCTGAGCCGTCGAAGGATCCCGCGTGTTCGACGGTCGTGCCTATCGCCGCTTTGAAGATCGCGAAGCACGCGTCGCCCGCCAATCCGAGCCCGGGGAGCGTCGTCTCGTACACGGTCACCGTGACCAACGACGGCCAAGCTGATTGGCCAGGAGCGCGGGTCACCGACGATCTGACCGACGTCCTCGACGACGCCACCTACAACAACGACGCGCGTGCAACCGGATCCGGCACGGTGACCTACGACCCAGGCCGCGCGCTGCACTGGACCGGCGACGTCGCGGCGGGCACCACGGTCGCCATTACGTACACCGTGACCGTCGGAGATCCGCCGCGCGGAAACCGTCGCCTGACCAACCGGGTGGTGGGCCCGGACGGCTCGAACTGCGGCACGGACCCCTCCTGCACCACGGACGAACCGATTTCCGGCTTGGTGATCCGGAAATCGGCCGCGCCCGCCACCGCGAAGCCGGGCGACACCGTCACGTACACGATCACCGCCGAGAACATCGGCGGCGCGACGGCGACCGCGGTCCACCTGACCGACGATCTCACCGGCGTGATCGACGACGCCGCCTACAACAACAATGCCGCCGCCACCCTCGGCGGCACTCCCACGCCCAGTCAGCCGGGATACGACCCGAACACCGCGAAACTGACGTGGACCGGCGACATTCCCGCCGCCCAGACCGTCACGATCCGCTACACCGTCACCGTGGCGTCGCCGCCGCGTGGGGACCGCAAGCTGCGCAACACCGTGACCGGCCCGGAGGGATCGAACTGCCCGCCGAACAGCACGGACTGCACCACCGACACTCCCATCGGCGCGCTCGAAATCAAGAAGACCGCGGACAAAACCGACGTCAAGCCCGGCGAGCGCGTCAGCTACACCGTGACCGTGCGGAACGTCGGCGAGGCCGGGTATCCAGGGGCGTCGTTCACCGACGACATCTCCGGTGTTCTCGATGACGCGACGTGGAACAACGACGCGACAGCCACGTCGGGCACCACCTCCTTCGCCGCGCCGCGATTGCACTGGACGGGCGACGTTCCGGCCGGTGCGACCGTGACCGTGCGCTATTCCGTCACCGTCGGCACCCCGCCCGCTGGCGACAAGCGGCTGCGCAACCTCGTCACCGGACCGGACGGTTCGACGTGCCCGCCCGGCAATACTGACCCGGAGTGCGGTACTCACACCGGGATCGGCACCCTCGAACTGTCGAAGACCGCCTCGCCCGCGACGGCGCAGCCCGGCGACAAGGTCACGTACACGGTGACCGCGCGAAACCCAGGCACCGCAACCTATCGAGGTGCGCGTTTCACTGACGACCTGAGCCGTGTCCTGGACGATGCGACCTACAACCAGGACGCCAAGGCCACCACGGGCACCGTCACCTATGCAGAACCCACCTTGGCGTGGACCGCCGACCTGCCCGCTGGCGCTACCGCGACGATCACCTACTCGGTCACTGTGAGCTCGACGCACGCGGGGGACAGCGAACTCCGCAACGCGGTCACCGGCCCGCCCGACTCCAGTTGCCCGCCCGGCAACACGGAGCCGGAGTGCAATCCGGTGACTCCGGTCGCGCGCCTGCACGTCAAGAAGACCACGAGTCCGTCTGAGCCACGGCCCGGGGACACTGTCACCTATGCCGTTCTGGTGGCCAACGATGGCAAGGCCACTTACCACGGCGCGTCCGTCACCGATGACCTGACTGGTGTTCTCGATGATGCGAGCTACAACAACGATGCTCGTGCGACGAGTGGCGCAACTGCTTATGCCGCACCGAAACTGACGTGGAATGGCGATGTCGAGGCGGGTGCGTCGGTGACGATCACCTATACCGTCACCGTGCATAATCCGCCGACCGGTGACAAGGAACTGGTCAACGCGGTGACTGGCGGTGATTGCCTGCCGGGTGGTCATGATCCGGATTGCGGGACGGTCACTCCGTTGCCAGCACTGAAGGTCAAGAAGACCGCGAGCCCGGCGAATCCACGGCCCGGCGACACTGTCACCTATACCGTCTCGGTGGCCAACGACGGGAAGGCCGCCTATCGTGACGCGTCCATTGTCGATGATCTGACTGGTGTTCTCGATGATGCGAGCTACAACAACGACGCTCGCGCGACCAATGGCACAACTGCATACGCTGCACCGAAACTGACCTGGAACGGGGATGTCGAGCCAGGTGCGTCGGTGACAATCACGTACACCGTCACCGTGCACAATCCGCCAACCGGCGACAAGAAGCTCGTCAACGCGGTCACCGGTGGCGATTGCCTGCCGGGTGCTCATGATCCGGACTGTGGGACGGTCACGCCGTTGCCAGCGCTGAAGATCACGAAAACCGCGACCCCAGCCGAGATCAAGACCGGCGATCGGGTCAGCTACACGATCACCGTCGAGAACGTTGGCGAGGCTGACTACCGGGCCGCGTCGTTCACGGACAATCTCGCGGGCGTGCTCGACGACGCGACCTACAACGGCGACGCCAAAGCGGACACCGGAACCGTCGCCGTCGCGCCGCCGAGTCTGACGTGGACGGGTGACCTGGCGAAGGGAGCCACCGCGACCATCACGTATTCCGTCACTGTCACCAACGCAGGCGACCACGGGCTCGTCAACACGGTCACCGGAAGCGGGTCGAACTGCCCGGAGGGGTCGACCGATCCGGATTGCCGGGTCGTGCTGCCGAAACCGCACCTGCGGATCACCAAAACCGCCGATCCCGCGGTCGCTCAACCGGGCGGGAAGGTCACCTACACCGTGACCGTCCGCAATACCGGCGAGGCACCGCAACCGGACGCACAGTTCACCGACGACCTGTCCGGAGTCCTGGACGATGCCGACTACAACGGAGATGCCAAGGCGACCGCGGGAGACGTCCGCTACCAAGCCCCGCGTCTACAGTGGACTGGACCCGTCGAGGCGGGTGCGGAGGTCACCATTACGTACTCGGTGACCGTCGGGGATCCGCCGCGTGGCGACAAGATCCTGCGCAACGCCGTCACGAGTCCGGACGACACGAACTGCCTGACCCGGGACCCGGCTTGCGGCACGGAAACCCCGGTGCGCGCGATGACCATCACCAAGCGCGCAGGCGTGGCGACGGTGAAACCGGGGGAGAAGGTCGCCTACACCGTCGATATCGCCAATACCGGCACGGCCGCCTACCCGGACGCTGCGTTCGTCGACGATCTCTCCGACGTTCTGGACGACGCCACCTACAACCAGGACGCCAAGGCCACCAGCGGAACCGTCGACGAGAGCGGTTCGCGGCTGACTTGGCACGGGAAGCTGGCAGTCGGCCAGACCGTCACGGTCACTTACTCGATCACCGTCAAACCCGATGCCGCTGCCGGGAGTCATCTGCGCAACGTCGTGGTCTCGGCTAATCCGGGAACCAGTTGCGTCACCGGTGCCGAACCTGGCTGTTCCACCGACACTCCGGTGACACCTCCGACCCCGGGGATTCCGCCGAGCACGCCGCCGCTGGCCTCGACCGGCACGCCGTTCCGAGACCTGCTCTTCAGCTCGCTGTTCAGCTTGCTGGCCGGTTTCGCGCTGCTGGTCGCCACCCGGCGACGCAGGCGTCGAGGCTGAAAATCGTTGGCGGACCGCTGACGAAGAAGGCAGGGTCCGGGGCGTGCCGATCTTCGTGGTGACCGGAATCCAAGCGGCGGGCAAGTCGACGGTGGCGCAGGCGCTCGCCGAGCGGTTGCCGAAATCCGTCCACGTGCGCGGTGACGCGTTCCGGCGCATGGTGGTCAACGGCCGGGTCGAGATGGGCCCGGCCGACCCGCCCGCCGAGGCGATCCGGCAGCTCCGGCTGCGGTACGCGCTCGCGGCCCAGGTCGCGGACGGGTACGCCGACGCCGGGTTCATTGTGGTGCTGCAGGACATCGTGCTCGGCGAACACCTGACCGAAATGGTCGACGCGCTGCGGACGCGGCCTTGTTACGTCGTGGTTCTCGCGCCGAGCGCCGAGGTGGTGGCGCAGCGCGACGCGGCTCGGCAGGCGGCGCGAGGCAAGATCGCGTACCAGCCGGGCGACACGGGCATCGCCGGGCTGGACGCGTACCTCCGCGAGAAGACCCCGCAGATCGGGCTGTGGCTGGACACCTCGGAGCTGACGGTCGAGGGAACTGTCGACGAGATTCTCGCCAGGGCCGAGGCTGAAGCGGCGGTCTGACCGGGGTCAGTTCGGCGGCTGCTGCGGGCCGTCGCCCGGGTTGGGCCGCGGCGGCTCGGGCTGGGAGTGACCGGGCTGTTCCGGCTGGGGGTAGCCGGGCTGCTGCTGGAAGTAGCCGGACTGCTGGCCGGGCTGGGGCTGACCCGGTTGAGCAGGCTGACCGGGCTGAGGCTGGCCCGGTTGCGGATAACCAGGCTGCGCATACCCGGTCTGCGGATACCCGGGCTGGCCGTAACCGCCCTGCGGAGCGAACCCGGGCTGCCCGCCCACCGGATACCCGCCGGGCGCGAAACCGGGCTGCGGCGCGCGGCCGCCCTTCGCGACCGCCAGCACGACCAGCAGCCACGACAGCACCTCGAGCAGGTTGAGCGGGATGCCGACGGCCAGGAAGATCGTCGACATCTCGGAGCTGCTCAGGTGATCCGACGCCATCCAGGACGCGACGTTCGTCAGCATGAGCTGCCAGGCGATGTTCAGCGCCGTGGTGACGAGCATGACCGCGAAGGCGGCCACCATCAGCCCGGAGCCGCCGCGCGAGCGCCGCCCGATCGAGAGGATCAGGCCGAACAGCCCCACGATCAGCAGCAACGCCTGCGGGAGGATCTGGAGGATCGTGTTGGTGAAGGTCGTCATACCTGCTCTCCGCTCAAGGAACGTCGGGCAGATCCTAGGGGGCGGCCTCGGGCGGCGTGGCCGGTTCGCCGAAGATGCCGGTCTCGAAACGGCTTCAACTTCGGTGCGCGGCGCGGTATCCGGCGAACCGCTCGTCGACCTCCCCGGCGGTCAGGCCGAAGTCGGCGAGGTCGTAGCGGTGCCTCGGTTTCGCGTCCCCGGTGCGGCTCCGCTCGTGCAGCGTCGTCATCGCGTCGCGGGCTTGCGGGGCGAGGTCGAGGCCGAAGTGCTGGTAGACGCCCTCGACAGTGCCGATCGGGTCGGCGACGAAGTCCTCGTACCGGACGTCGCAGAACTGCGCGGGGTTGTGCCGAGCGCGAGCGGCGGCGAACTGTTCGGCGCCGCGCGCCCACAGATCGAGCTGGCTGCGTCCGACGACCTCGCCGCGGAAAGTGTCCGACCAGCCCTCTGAAGCCTGTTCGGTCAGGCTGCACACGGACGCGATGATGGTGCTGGGCGCGCGATGGGTCTGCACGACGAGCGCGTCCGGGTAGACCTCCATCAGCGCGTCGAGCGCGAACAGGTGGCTCGGGTTCTTGAGCACCCAGCGGCGGCCGGCGTCGGGCAGGCCGATGAGCTGCAGGTTGCGCCGGTGCCTGCGGTAGGCGTCGGTCCAGTCCTGTCCGTCGAGCCAGCGCGAGTAGCCGGGCACGTGCGCGAGGCATTCGTACGACACGGATTTCAGCGACTGCCGCAGCAGCTGCCAGCATTCCTCGACCTGGTCCGCCGACATGTGGTGCAGGCCCATGAATTCGGGATGTTCGACGTGGTGCTGCTCGTAACCGGCCTGAATCGCTTGGAACACCGGGTTTTCCGCCCAGGTTTCGCGCGGCGGGCGCGGCTGCGGCATTTCGGTCAGCCACACTTCGAGACCCTGGTGCGCCGGGTCTTCGGTCAGCAGCCGGTGCAGTGCGGTCGTGCCAGTGCGCGGCAGGCCGGTGACGAAGATGGGCCGCTCGATGGGTACGTCGGCGTACTGCGGATTCTGTTTCCACGAAGCTTCGCTGAGCAGCCGAGCGACCAACGCACCGCGCAGGAACGCGCGATGGACTTTGTTGCCATAGGGCGTCAAATCGGCTTCGGTTGCATAGGAATCGAGCAGCACGCGCAATCCTTCGAGATGCTCGTCTCCGCCGAAATCATCGAGGCCGGTGAGTTTCGCGGCGGACGCGTGGAGGTCTTCGACCGTGCCGACGCTGTCTCGTCCTGGACGCATGGTCTTCCCCTCAGTGATGGTATTCGCCGGCGTTCACGTCAAGGCATTGCCCGGTGACGCAGCGGGCCAGCGCGGACGCGAGGAACACGACGGTGTCAGCGATCTCGTCCGGTTCCGGGAGGCGGCGCAGGTCGATCGTCTCCGCCGTTTCCTGGTACACCTGCTCCGCGGGCACGCCGCGTTCCTTGGCCAGGTAAGCGAAATACCACTTGAGCGAATCCGCCCAGATGTAGCCCGGGGCAACGGAATTGACCCGGATTCCGCGCGGGCCGAGTTCCGACGCCAGGCTCTGCGCGAGCGCGAGCAGACTCGCCTTGGCCATTTTGTACGCGCCGAAAGTACGCCGGGAATGCCGCAGCACGGCCGAGTTGATCATCACGACCGAACCGGCGCTTTCGGCGAGCGCGGCGGTGCAGAGCCGGGTCAGCCGGAGCGCGGCGAGCACGTTCGTTTCGAAGCCGGCGCGGACCGCGTCCAGATCGACTTCGGCGAGGTCGGTGATCGGCGGAATGGCGAAAGCGTTGTTCACCAACGTGTCCACCCGCCCGAACTCGCTCACCGCGGTTTCGACGAGCTTGGTCGCCGAAGCATCGTCGGTGATGTCGGTAGGCACTGAGACGGCGCGACGGCCGAGCGCTTCGACCTCGGTTTTGACTTCGGCGAGCCGGGATTCGGTGCGCGCCGCGAGGACGACGTCGGCACCGGCGGCGGCGGACCGCAGCGCGATCGATCGACCCAGGCCCGGCCCGATGCCGGAAACGAGAACGACTTTGCCAGTAAGGAGATCCATGAATTCAGCCCAGCATCCTGGCCGCGACCGCGGCCTGTCGCGCGGCGATCCGCTCTGCCCATTCCTCCGGGGTCACGCGGGCCTCCTTGTGAAACGGCAGCCGATCGGCGAGTTCGCCGAATTTCACGACCTCGACCTCCGGGCCGTCCGCCGCAGTCAGCTCCCGCGAAAGCCGCTGCCAGCGGATCTGGACGTAACCGCGGTCGTGCCCGGTGCGTTCGAGCCAATTCGCGACGCCGGGGTCGCGTTCGCTGATCACGAACCGCATCTTGCCGTCCGGGTCGGTCCGGGCCTGGTCAGCGGTGAGGCTGGTCTGGTGGTTGAGGTAGTCCAGCGAGATGTACCACGGGCTGCCGAGCTGGATGCCCTGGTACGGCGCGTCCGAACGGGGCACGGTGACGATCATGACCTCGTCGTCGGCGAGTTCGTAATGCCCGGCCGAGGAATACTGCGTGGGCAGGCCGCCAGGCGTGCTGCGCGGTTCGGTCATCGTGTTCGCCGGCAGGTTCAGGTAGAACCACTTCGGGAAGGCGAGGAACGTCCGGATCCGGCTGAGCAGGATCTTTCCGGTGACGCCGTAGCGTTTCTCCATCGCGGTGCGCGACAACGCGGGCGGTGCCTGGCCGGTGGTGTCTGCGCAACGGAGCTGGATGCTGCCGCGCCGTTCGGTCGCCCAGTCGCTGTAGACCTCGCGCACGACGAGCATCGACGATCCCGGGCCCAGCACGAAATAACCGGGTTCGGGATCGGGCTTTGCCGGGCCGAAGCGGATCTCGAACGTGCCGTCGGCGGCGATCGGGATGTCGCGGTCGTCGAACGCGGTCATGCTGTCGGGCACCTCGACCGGCGTGTAGTCGCCGTTGAGGACCTGGAAGCTCAGGTCGGCGGTGGTGCCGCGAGTGCCGGTGACGACGTACTCGCGGTCCTCGCGGATGTTCGCGTTGAAGTACAGGGTGTCCGGGTTGTCCAGGCCCATTTTCGTAGACGGGCCGGTGGACAGGGTGAAGTACGGGAAGTCGCGGTCGTAGGCCCACGCCGTCTGAATCGAGGCCCGGATGCTGCCCGCGAGGTAGTCGTAGCCCTCGATCAGGTCCTGTTCGGTCCGGACGTGCGGCGCCTCGGCGATGATCTTTTCGGCTTCGGCGATCGCGCCGGCGAGCGGTTCGGTCAGCACCGGAGACTCCTCACGCTGGTCCAACTCTGTACCGGGGTGGTACGTTCGGTGTCGGTTGAGACTAGAACGCGTTCTAAGGACGGGTCAATGGCGGTTACCCGGCGCTCGCCGCCGACGCAGCGGGTCGTGCGGCTGCTGGACTACTTCGCGGCCCGGCCGGGGCAGCGGTTCGGGCTGTCCGCGCTGGCCCGCGAACTGGACCTGAGCAAGCCGACCTGCCTCGGCATCCTGACCGAGCTGACCGCGAGCGGCTACGTGGTCCGCGATCCCCGGTCGACGACCTACCGCCTGGGCCCGGCCATGATCGCGGCCGGGCGCGCGGCCTCGGAGGGCTTCGGCGCCAGCGAAATCGCCCGTGCGCACCTGGAAGAACTCAGCGCCCGCTACCAGGCGACGTGCACCGCGTCGGCCGTGGTCGACGGCCGGATCCTGATGCTGCAGAGCGCCGGGCCGGGCAAGGTGCGGCTCGGCGAGACGTATCCGTTCGCGCCGCCGGTCGGGCTGATGTATGTGCTGTGGGACGCGGAATCCGCCTTCGACGCCTGGCTCGCCACGCCGCCCGCGGTGCCGGTGCGGCTGGACGAGGCGTACCTGCGGCGCGTGGTCGCCGAGTGCCGGGAACACGGGTATCTGGTGGAAAGCCTGACCTCGGCGGGCCGTCGGCTCTACACGCTGATGGCGGGTGTCGCCGCTGGGGATCTGCCGCCGGAGGTGCGCGGGCTGGTCGGCGAGCTGGTGTCGAGCCTGGGGGAGCGGGTGTACCTCGGCGCGGACCTCGAACCGCGGAAGAAGCACGCGGTGAGCCTGCTCGCCGCCCCGACTTTCGACGCGTCGGGGAGGCAGGAACTGGTGCTGACGCTGTCGGTGGGCGAACCGATCACCGGTGCGGAAATCGCTCGCCGGGGCGCGGCTTTGGCGGCGGTCGCGGATGCGGTGACGGCGGAGGCGGGCGGGGTTCGTCCTCACTCGGTTTGACGGTCCGTGAGGGGAACCCTGAGGGACTCTGATTCCGTGAGGGTTCCCCGCACGGACCGCGAATCCGGGAAGGGGGTCTGGCGATGGATTCGATATTGCCGACGTCCAGGACGACGTGCGGCAGGAACTTCCTGGACCAGCGGGCGCTTGAAGCCGCCGATCTCGTGACCGATGCGCGGCTGGCCGACGCCGGAGTGTCGCTGTCGGCTGCAGGTTTGTACCCGTCGCTGCACCTGAATCTGGCCGAGTGCCACCGCAAACTCGGCGACCTCGGCCGGGCCCGCGAATACCTTCAGCTGGCCCAGGCCGAGATCGGCGCGCTCGGCGACGACGAATACGGGCGGCTCGTCAAGGACGGCCTGCGGCAAGTCGCCGAACAGCTCCGCTGACCGCCGCAGTCATGCGGGCTGGCCCCACATGTTCGCGGTCAGCTTCCACCCCGGCTGGTCCTTCATCGTCACCAGCGTTTCGTACAGCCGCTCGTACCCCGTGCTGCTGATCCGCCAGACACCGTCCTCGCGCCGATAGGTGTCCTCGTAGTACGCGGCGCCCTCGATGACCACGCGGTGCTCGGCCACGATCACCTTGTCCTGGAACATCCACCGCCCGGTCGCGGTGTCGCCGTCGATCTCGATTTCCGGGTGGCCGGCGAAGTGCATCGTCGTGATGCCGGGGCCGACGGTGGTGCTCAGGAATTCCATGAGCGCGTCACGGTTGTCGAAGTTCAGCGGTTCGCCGTAGGAAGGCGTGCCGTAGTGCACGCGGGCGTCGGCGGTCAGCGTCTCCGCCATCTCGTCCCAGCGCTTGAGGTCGAGGCACCGGAGGTAGCGGAATTTCACGCGGCGGATTTCTTCGAGCGCGGCCAGGTCCATGCGCCCAGCGTCCTCCGCCGCTTGACCGAGCGCAAGAACCTGTTCTACTTTTCTGTCCTCGAACCCCGGAAGACCCCGGAAGGGCGGATCCGATGGCGTCCCAGGCACCCCCGGCCTACGAGCTGAGCCACCTCGGTGCGCTCGAAGCTGAAGCCGTGCATGTCTTCCGCGAGGTCGCGGCGACCTTCGAGCGGCCGGTGCTGCTGTTCTCCGGCGGGAAAGACTCGATGGTGATGCTCCACGTCGCGGCGAAAGCGTTTTGGCCCGCGCCGCTGCCGTTCCCAGTCATGCACGTCGACACCGGGCATAACTTCGACGAGGTCATCCGGTTCCGCGACGAAACCGTCGAGCGCTACGGATTGCGGCTGGTGGTCGCGAGCGTCCAGGACGACATCGACGCGGGCCGAACCGTTGAAGACCCGAAGGCGGGTCGGAACCGGCTCCAGACGGCGACTTTGCTGCGCGGCATCCGCGAGAACGGCTTCGACGCGGTGTTCGGCGGCGCGCGGCGCGACGAGGAGAAAGCCCGGGCCAAGGAACGCGTGTTCAGCTTCCGCGACGAATTCGGGCAATGGGATCCGCGGCGGCAGCGTCCGGAACTGTGGAATCTGTACAACGGCAGGCACCGCAAGGGCGAGCACATCCGGGTCTTCCCGTTGTCGAACTGGACTGAGCTGGACATCTGGCAGTACGTCGAGGCGGAGAACGTGACCCTGCCGTCGCTGTACTACGCGCACCAGCGGTCGGTGGTCCAGCGGGACGGGATGCTGCTCGCGGATACCCGGTTCCTCACCGTCGGCGAGGGCGAAGTGCCTTACCCGGCAACGGTTCGCTTCCGCACGATCGGGGACGCGACCTGCACCGGCTGTGTCGAATCGACCGCGTCGTCACCGGCGGAAGTGGTGGCCGAGGTCGCCGCGACGCGGGTCACCGAACGCGGCGCGACCCGGGCCGACGACCGGATTTCCGAGGCCGGGATGGAAGACCGCAAGAAGGAAGGCTACTTCTGATGAGCCGGGTCACGACGGTGCGGCTCGCCACGGCGGGCAGCGTGGACGACGGCAAGTCGACCCTGATCGGCCGCTTGCTGTTCGATTCCAAGACGGTGTTCACCGACCAGCTCGAAGCGATCGAGCGCACCAGCCGGGACCGCGGCGACGCGTACCCGGATCTCGCCCTGCTGACCGACGGCCTGCGCGCCGAACGCGAGCAGGGCATCACCATCGACGTCGCGCACCGGTATTTCGCCACGCCCAAGCGGAAGTTCATCATCGCCGACACCCCGGGACATGTGCAGTACACCCGGAACATGGTGACCGGAGCGTCCACTTCGGACGTCGCGCTGATCCTGGTGGACGCGCGGAAGGGCGTGCTCGAACAGTCGCGCCGGCACGCGTTCCTCGCCAGCCTGCTGGGCATCCGGCACCTGGTGGTGTGCGTGAACAAAATGGACCTCGTGGACTGGTCGCAGGAACGGTTCGAGGAAATCCGCGAGGACTTCCGCCGGTTCGCGATGAAATTGCAGACCCCGGATCTGAATTTCGTGCCGATGTCCGCGCTGCACGGCGACAACGTGGTGCACCGAGGCGCGAGCATGCCGTGGTACGAAGGCACTTCGCTGTTGCATCACCTGGAACAGGTGCACGTCGCTTCGGATCGCAATCTCGTTGACGCGCGTTTTCCGGTGCAATACGTGATTCGCGACCACAGCCGGGATTTCCGCGGTTACGCCGGAACGGTGGCCGGTGGCGTATTCAAGCCCGGCGACGAGGTGACGGTGCTGCCGTCCGGATTCAGCACGTCCGTCCGCGCGATCTGGGGTCCGGGCGGGGTCGAGGTGCCGGAGGCGTTCGCCTCGCTGGCCGTCACCATCGAGCTTGCCGACGAACTGGACCTCAGCCGCGGTGACCTGATTTGCCGCCCGGGCAACCGTCCGCACGTCGGCCAGGACGTCGACGCCATGGTGTGCTGGTTCTCCGAACAGGCCGCGCTCGCTCCGGGCGCGAACTACCTCGTCCGGCACACCACCCGCGAGAGCAAAGCCGAGGTCCGCGCGCTCGACTACCGGCTCGACGTCACCACGCTGCACCGCGACGAGGCCGCGGAGTCGTTGTCGCTCAACGAGATCGGCCGGATCCGGCTGCGGACACGACAGCCGCTGCTGTTCGACCCCTACCTCCGCAATAAGCCGACCGGCGGATTCCTGCTGGTCGACGAACACTCCGGGGACACCGTCGGGGCGGGCATGATCACCGGCCCGAGCGCGACGGCGCCGAACGTGGTCTGGCATCCGGCGGCGGTGTCGCGGGACGAACGCGCGACCCGCGGCCGTACCGTCTGGCTCACCGGGCTGTCCGCGTCGGGCAAGTCGAGTGTGGCGGTCGAGGTGGAGCGCAGGCTGGTCGCCTCAGGCCGTCCCGCTTACCTGCTGGACGGGGACAACCTCCGGCACGGCCTCAACGGCGACCTCGGGTTCGCCCCTGCGCAACGGGCCGAGAACATCCGCCGCGTCGCGGAGGTCGCGAAGCTGTTCGCCGACGCCGGGGTAGTGGCCGTCGTGTCGCTGATCAGCCCGTATCAGGCGGACCGCGAGCTCGCGCGGGCCGTGCACGAAGCCGCGGGTTTGCCGTTTTTGGAAGTCTTCGTCGACACTCCGCTCGAAATGTGCGAGGACCGCGATCCGAAGGGCATGTACGCCAAGGCGCGGTCGGGAGAAATCACCGGATTCACCGGAGTGGACGCGCCGTACGAACGGCCTGCGTCGCCGGACCTCGTGTTGCGTCCGGAAAACGGAGATCCGGTGGCGATGGCCGCACTGGTTCTCGCCGCGCTGGAGTGACGTCCGGGCGGAGCAGAATCCTTTCGGCCGAAATAGGGGAGAGCGCGCTGCGTCGCTCCGCAGCCGCTGGAATGGCGGAAACGGGAACAGGGAGCGAAGCCGCCAGTCGGCTCCTCACGGCTCGCCTTCCTTGTGCGGTGGCTGACTGCGGCTGAGCGAGCGACTTTGCCCCTCTCAGAGCAACTGCTGAACTTCCTCGTGCGCAGTTTCCGGGTGAATCCGGGCCTGGCGTGGGAGGAACTGCCGCTCCGGCAGCCGCGGGAAAGCGGTCGTGGGAGGACGCGCGACGGCTCGGCGCGGGTCGCGCGCCGCGGTTGCGCACGAATCCCAAGCTGGCGCTGGTGAAGGAAACCGTTCTGCAGCAACGCGCCTTGCGTCGCTACCGGGGCTGGCTCGTCAGCAGGACGTTCTCGCCCCAGCAGGCGTGACCGCTTTGTTCCACACCGTGGCCGTCGATCCGTCGGCCCTGATTTCCACGATCGGGACCGGTTTCTCCACCGGGTTGCCGTACTGGGACTGGTCGGGGCTGAACTGGATGGTGCCGCTCGCGCCCCGGACGGCGTTCCGGCACCGCATTTCCTCGATGAGCCCGATCTGGGAGAGAGGTGTGCGCACGACCGTGTCGGCATTGCCCGCGGCCGCGCGGCGGGCGGCGGTGACGGCGACCATCATCGCGTCGTGGGCGAGGATGCCCTCGCCGGTGTCCAGGTCGGTGACGGAGAACCCCAGTGGGGCGGCTCCGTCGTCCGCGCGGACGGGCTGGCCGTCGCACGCCCCGGGTTTGCCGGTGAAGACGGCCTGGAAAGTGTTGTAGGCGGCTTGTTCCGCGGTGCCGTTGCACGGGCCCCATTCGTCGGGGCTGGCGGGCGAGGTGAAGACGACCCGGACATGGCCGCCGCGGACGGCGTCGCGGAGGCCGGCGTCGCGGATCGCGGCGCCGCCGTCGTTGCCGGTGACGACGGTCAGTTTCCCGTTGGCGCACGGAGTGTTGCCTTGCGTCCAGGACTGCACGAACGGCCCGAGATCGGCGCCGCGGCCGGTGAAGTACACGACCGTGGGCGCGACGGAGCAGAGATTCTGGTTCAGATAGGCGAATTGGGTGCGCAGCGGGTCGCCGCGGGACACGTCCGAGGGCAGTGCGCCCGGCGAGGTGAACGGGAACCGGTGCGCGGCGGGCATGTCCTTGACCGCCATCGCCCCGAGCGTCTGCGTGTAGTCGTCGCCGGGAATGTTGTCCTGCACGATCGCGACCCGCGACGGGTCCGGCTCGATGCCGGCGATGTACTGGGCGGCGGCGGCCACGGAATGGGTGTTGGTGGGCGAGGTGCGGAAGAAACCGGTGTTGAGCTTGCCGTCGGGGTCGAGGTTCATGGTGTCCCCGGTGACGGTCGCGCCGATCACCGGCAGATGCGCCTGGGCCGTCAGTTTCGCCGCCGCCGCGCGGGTGTTGTCCATGCTCTGCCCGAGCCCGATGACCGAGACCACGTGGTGGTCGGCCGCGTTCTCCGCGATCCGGTCGGCGGCCTCGGACCAGCTCGCGTACTGGCTGCCCATGTTGGCCAGGAACAGCTTCACCTTCGGCAGGCTGCCCTGGAACGCGGCGGTGTGGTTGGCCCGCCACACCCCCGCGATCGCGCCCTCGATGTCCGGGTAGAGATCGGGATAGTTCCTGGTGTCCACGCCCTCGTTCGGCGACATGTCCTGTAACAGCACCACCGACACGTAATTGCCGGTCACGGCCTCGTTGCTGGCCCGGATCGCGTTCTCCAGGTCCCGCATGTGCTCCGGTTCGTCCTTCCTGAACCGCGAGCTGTCCAGGTTGATGCCGACGCACGCGTCGTTCGAGTCGGCCGACATGCCTGCCCCGCACGGGGCGAACAGCGGGGGAACGAGGATGCCCGCGGCGACGAGGACGACCACCGTCAGGGTGGCGAAACCGGTGGCCAGCACCGGTCGCCGCAGTACCCAGTTGGCCAGTCTCGGGAATTTGTCAGTGAACCAGCGCAGGATTCTTTCGATGGTGCTCATTGCGCTCCTGTCGGAGAAGAGACGGCTTACCGGCTGTCGAATCGTTCGGCGGCGTCGATCAGCGCGTCCGTGTCCACCCGGGCCGAATAGTTGCTGGCCAGCCGCTGAAAATTCTGGCGGATCCGCCGGTCCCGCACCGGGTCCGGCAGAGTGTGCGCGTCGTGGTACAGCCAGAGCAGGGCCACGATGCAGCTGACCGCGGCCTCGGCCGATTCCCGCCCCGGCCGCCCGTCCGGCACGAGCCGCGCGACGATGTCGTCGACCGGCTCGAGCGCGGGCCACCGGCACGGGGCGGCGGTCGCCTGGTCCACGAGCCGGATCCAGTCCGGGTGCTCGGCCTCGGCGAACTGCCGCACCATTTCCCCGGCCGCGTTGTCGAAGTTGTCGCAGGCGAGGTGGTAGTACAGCTGGCGGGCCAGGTCCGCGTCGCCGCTCGGCTTGGCGCACGTGGCCGCCATCGCGCTGAACACCTCGGCCCACGTCATGCTCACGGCGTGCCGGTCGGTGGCGCTCTGCGCGTGCAGGCCCGCCATCAGGCAGGCGAGCAGCCACGGATGCAGGACCGCGGGATGCTCCTCCCCAGGGGCGGCGACCGGCCACAGTCGCGAAGGACGGGCGGCGAAGGTGCTGACCCACAGGTTTTCGCGCAGCGCGTTCAGAATGTGGTTGGCATCGGGAAAGGCGACGGGACTCAGGTCCGCCGACCGTCCCGGCTGACGGAGCCGGACCGCAACCGCGACCGCCTGCGGAATGACGACGTGCAGCGCGTCCGCCCGCAGCGGAGTCGGCAGGAAGGACGTCAGCGCGCGTTCCCACAGCGCGATTCCGTTGTGCGGCTGGAACAGCAGCGACCGGGCGGGCGGTTGGGCGTCCGACGGCGGCTCGCCGACCCGGCGGCCGATTTCCTGCGCGGCGGCGGGCAGGTCGCCGGAGAGCCGCCGGACGAACTCGGCGAAAGCGGCCGGATCCCAGCCGTCCGGAGCGGTCGGGGCGAGTTCGCGAAGGACCTCGGGGCCGGGCGGGTCCAGCCAGACGGGATACCAGGCCCGCCCCGTGCCCGGGCGGGCGGCGGCCAGGTGCTGGGTCCACTGCTTGAAATCGGCCTGGGAGAGCAGGGGGACCGGCCGCTTGTCCGGGCAGTCCGCTTTCGTCCGCCACGGTTCCCGCCACCAGTGGTTCCACGAGGCCGACCACCGGTCCATCGCCGCGACGATCAGCAGCGGATCGCGCTCCGGCAGCCGATTCTTCCGTGCGTGCACCAACGCGGTGAGGAATGCGTGGCCCGCGGCGGTGGCGTCGACGTTGTCGATCAGCAGCGCCCAGGCGTGCTCGTGCGGGCCGTCCTGTCCGCGCGGGGCCAGACACTGGCATCGCCGTACCGGCGTCGTCCATTGCTCGGCGCTGCGCGACAAATCGGTCAGGAACGCGTTCATCACGTGCGGAAGCGGATCCGTGGTGCGCCGGCTCAACTCGATCAGCGAGTCGACTGTGCCGGCTCCGTCGAGCAGTCCGCCGAACCACCGCAGTGCCTGCCGTACGCTTCGCCGCCGCCGGTTCGCGAGACGCAGCAGCGCGCCGATCCCGATGCTGACCGCTTGCTGGACCGCGGGACCCGGCACCTGATCCGCGATTCCGGACAGCGACAGGGCGAACCGGACCGCCTCGCCGGCCGTGTCCGCGAGCCGCTCGTCGTCCTCCTGGTGCAGGTAATTTCCGATGAGCTGGAGCACGTACGCGCGGGCCGCGCCGTGGTCCTGCGGCAAGGTTTCGTTCAGTGCCAGCAAGGAAAGCCCGACGCGGTGGAATGTCGGGTCGCGCGGCAGATTGTCCCAATGCCGTGCCAGCAGGAAGGAAACGCAGGCGACGGCGGAGATCGGGTCGGCGACGCGGGCGTCCTGGAAATCGAGCCGGGCGTGGACGATCGTGCCGCCGCAGGCGCCGCCGATCGCTCTCAGCGCGGTGCTCTTGCCCGCGCCCTTCGGCCCGAGCAGCGCGACCACCGGCTCCGGTGCGGACGTGCCCTCCGGCGGTCGCCGGAACGCCTGCCGGACGAAAAGCTCTGCGGCAGTGATCACGGGTGGTTCCCCCAGGTCTTGGACGCGCAGTTCGGCTCGCTCGCGGTGCGACGGCACGGCGGGAGGTGTATCGGTTCAGATCTGGGCCGTGTCACAGGTATCGCGGCGGTTCACTCAGAAGTGTGGCCATCCTGGCCGGTCGCGCAAGGGGCTGCCCGAGGGTGTTCCGGTGGCTGGAACAAAGGCTGCGGGCGGTGTGGTGCCGGGCTTCCTGAGGGTCTCGCGGACGCTGGAAAAGCCACGATCGGGGGAAGCCGCGCTCGCGACGCGTTCGCCGGCCCGTTTTTGTCTGGGCGCCTCCTTAAAGTGCGGTTCATGGCAACGGACGAGCGCGAACAGGCGCGAAGGGTGCTGGGCTTCGCGCTCGATGTGGCGATGCAGATGTTCCAGCAGGGGATCGAAACGGCGGTCATCGTGCGCACGGTTCGCGGGCTGGCGCTCGCGGGCGGCGTCGAGGATCTGCGGATTTCAGTGGGAGTACGGGCAATTCACCTTCAATACTGCCCGGGGAGGGGCGAGGAACCGCTGGTGTTGTTCGGGAGCGTGCAGGCGAACGACGCGCGCGACATCGGCCGGATGGGAGATCTGGAGGCGCTCGCGGTCCGAGCGGGTGCCGGTGCGGTTTCGCCCGCCGATGCCGAGCGCGACGCCGAAATCCTCGCTAAAGCAGGGCCGACTTGGCCGTGGTACGTGAGTTTGCTCGGCGGCTGCCTGCTCGCGGCGATGATTTGCCTGCAGGCGAACGGGACTGTGCTCGCCGCGATGGTGTCGGCCGGGTTGTTCGTTTTCGCCAACCGCGTCGGCTGGGCGTTGAGCACGGTCGGCATCGCGGAGTTCTTCCAGGTCGCGGCCAAGGCGAGCACCGTGCTGGCGGTCGCGATTTCGTTGCTGTCGCTCGGTTTGCTCACCGGGCACGAAGCGGCGAGCCTTTCCGCGGCGAATCTCGTGCTGTTGCTGCCGATTCTGTCGTTGGTGTCGCTGGTCGAGGACGCGGTCGGCGACTTCCATCTGATGGCCGCCGCGCGGATCGTGACGGTGCTGCTGCTGACCGGGGCGATCGCGACCGGGGTGATGGTCGTGGTGTCGGTGGCGAACGACCTCGACATCCTCGGCGAGGCCAGCCGCGTCTCGCTCGCCGCGCTGCCGCTCGCCCTGGTGCCGGTGACGGCGCTGGTCGGTTCGCTGGGAAACGCGATCCTGATGGGCACTCCGGCGCGATGGTGGCTGCTCGCCTGCGGGGCCGGACTCGTGACGTCGCTGGTGAACTGGGCCGGGCGGTCGGTGCTCGGCCTGTCCGTGCCGGTGGCGATTTTCCTCGCGACCACAGTGCTCGGTCTCCTCGCCGGTGCGGCGGCGCGGATCTTGAAGGTGCCGACTGCGGTCGTGACGATTCCTGGTCTTACCGGTGCGGTGTTGCCGGGTCCGGCGATGTATCTGAGTTTGTCGCAGGTTTTCGCTCGTGTGCCCGGTGCTTGGGACGCGGTGGCGGAGGCGATCGTGTCGACGGCGGCGATCGGTGTCGGTGTGGTGCTGGGGTTGCAGCTCGCGGCGTTGCGCCGACCGGCGGCGGTGCTGCTGGGCGAGCCTCGTCGTGAGCAGGTCGGTCCCGGTGCCTGGGAGAAAGGGGGTGAACGGCGAGGATTCCGTTGAGGCACCGGCCGGTGCGGCGGCCGGGCCTTGAAGGTGTTGCGGTGGTGACGATTCCGGGTTTGGCGGGTGTGGTGGTGCCGGGTCCGGCGACGTGCTCGGGTTTGTCGCGGTTTTCGCCCGTGGCGGAAGCGATCGTGCCGGCTGCGGCGATCGGTGTCGGCGCGATGCTTGGCCTGCAGTTCGCGCGGGCCGGTTCGGGCATCGTGTTCCTCCGAGGGCCGATCACCTGCGTCCTGCAGCACAACCTGGACTTCCGTGACCAGCACGGTGCTGCTGGTCGAAACACCAGCGCGGGCAAAGCGATCCCGGAGCCCGGGAGAAAGGGGGGTGAACGACGAGAATTCCGCTGCGGAAAAGGAGATCCCCGCGCTGCTCAGCGGGGTGCGCGAGCGTCAGCGGAGGGAGAACCGGCTACCGGGGCCCATTATCTAGGGGGTGGCAGTGATCCGGTTGGTGCGTAATGTCGGACTGGTCACGCCGCACATCTAGCCCTGGGGGGCCGTTGAGCGAGTCCGAACGCACCCTGGTCGCCGCATTGCGTACGTCGCTGAAGGAGAATCATCGGCTCAAAGACGAGAACCGGCGGCTGCTCGGAGCGGCCGCGGGAGCGGAACCGGTCGCGGTCGTCGGCGCGGGATGCCGGCTGCCGGGCGGGATCGAGACGCCGGAGCAGCTGTGGCGGCTCCTCTCGGACGGCGGCGACGCGATCGGCGGGTTCCCGGACGATCGGGGCTGGGACGTCGAGCGGCTTTACGATCCCGAAGGGGTCCGGCCGGGGTCGATTTCCGTGCGGGAAGGCGGATTCCTGACCGGTGCCGGGGAGTTCGACGCCGGGCTCTTCGGGATCAGCCCGCGCGACGCTCTCCTGATGGACCCGCAGCTGCGGCTCCTGCTGGAGACCGGCTGGGAATCCCTGGAACGGGCCGGAATTCCGCCGCGGTCGCTGGGCGGCAGCCGGACCGGCGTGTTCACCGGCGTGATGTACCACGACTATCCGGGCAGTTTCGGCGCGTCCGGGATGGTGTCCGGCCGGGTCGCCTACACGTTCGGGTTGCAAGGCCCGGCGATCACGGTGGACACGGCCTGTTCGTCCTCGCTGGTCACCGTGCATCTGGCGGCGCAGGCGCTGCGCGCGGGGGAGTGCGAACTCGCGCTCGCGGGCGGCGCGACGGTGATGTCGACGCCGCGCACGTTCGTCGAGTTCAGCAAGGACGGCACATTGTCGCGCGGCGCGCGGTGCCGGAGCTTCGCCGAGTCCGCGGACGGAACGGCGTGGTCCGAGGGCTGTGTAATGCTGGTGCTGCAACGGCTTTCCGACGCACGCCGGTCCGGACGTCCGATCCTGGCGGTGCTTCGCGGGAGCGCGGTCAACTCCGACGGCGCGTCCAACGGCATCACCGCGCCGAACGGCCCGGCGCAGCGCCGGGTTATCAAGCAGGCGCTGGCGTCGGCCCGGTTGTCCGCCGCGCAGATCGACGTCGTGGAGGCGCACGGGACTGCCACACCGCTCGGGGATCCCATTGAGGCGCAAGCGCTTCTGGCCACCTACGGTGCGGACCGAGGCGGCGGGGGTCCGCTGCGGCTCGGGTCGTTGAAGTCCAATCTCGGGCACGCGCAGGCCGCGTCCGGGGTCGCTGGGCTGTTGAAGCTGGGGCTCGCGTTGCGGCACGAACTGCTGCCCAAGACCTTGCACGTGGACGCGCCCAGCAGCCGGATCGAATGGTCTGCCGGCGAAGTCGAGCTGCTGACCGAGGCGACGCCGTGGCCGCGCGGGACTCGGCCGCGTCGAGGTGCCGTGTCGAGTTTCGGGCTCAGCGGGACGAACGCTCACGTCGTGGTGGAGGAAGCTCCCGCACCCGCGGAGCCCGCTGCGGGCGACGGGGTAGCGGTGCCGGTGGTGCTCAGCGGGCGCGATCCGGCGGCCCTGCGGGCGCAGGCGGACCGGCTGGCCGAGCGGCTGCGCGAGGAGCCGGATGTCCGTCCGGCGGATGTCGCTTGGACGCTCGCGACCGGCCGTACGCACCTGGAGCATCGCACGGCAGTCGTCGCGCGCGATCGGGACGAGCTGCTGGCCGGGTTGGACGAACCGTCCGCCAGAGCGGTGCGCGGCGAGGGGCCGCTGGCGGTCCTGTTCTCGGGCGCCGGTTCGCAGCGGACGGGCATGGGCGAGGAACTGGCCGCCGCGTATCCGGTGTTCGCTGCTGCTTACGCCGCTGCTTGTGCGGAACTCGACCGGCACCTGGACCGTCCGCTGCGGGAAGCGATCGGCGGCGCGCTCGACGAGTTCCGGTACAGCCAGGCGGGGTTGTTCGCGGTCGAGGTCGCGTTGTTCCGGCTGGCCGAATCGTGGCAGCTGCAGCCGGACGTCCTTTGCGGACACTCCGGCGGCGAGCTCGCGGCCGCGCATTGCGCGGGAGTGCTGACGCTCGCGGACGCGGCGGAGCTGGTCGTCGCGCGGGCCACGCTGATGCAGGCCCAGCCGCGCGGAGCGATGGCGGCGATCGAGGCGGAGCCGGAGGAGTTCACCGGGGAAGCAGTCGAGGTGGCCGAGGTCGACGGCTCGAGAGCGATCGTCACCAGGGCAGCGGCCGATGTCGCGGCCGTCAACGATCCGAGAGCGGTCGTCTCCGGAGAAGCGGTCGATGTGGCGGCGGTGAACGGTGCCCGAGCGGTTGTCGCCTCGGGAGAAGCGGTCGACGTGGCGGCCCTCAACGATCCGCGAGTGGTTGTCGCGTCCGGGGAATCGGCCGACGTCGCGGCCGTTAACGATCCGCGAGTGGCCGTCGCGTCCGGGGAAGCGGTCGACGTCCCGGCGGTCGACGGTCCGCGAGCGGTCATCGCAGCGGAGGCGGTCGATGTCGCGGCCGTCAACGGTCCGCGAGCCGTCGTCGTCTCCGGGGAGGAAGCGGCGGTGCTGGCCGTCGTCGCCGGGTTCTCCGCTGCGGGGCGGCGCACCAAGCGGCTGCCGGTCTCGGTGGCCTGCCATTCGCGGCTGATGGACCCGGTGCTGGAGCCGTTCCGCGCGATCGCGGCGCGGATGACGTACGCCGAACCCACGCTGCCGATCGTCTCCACCGTGACTGGCGAGCCGATCGAATCCTTCGACGCGGACTACTGGGTCCGCAACATCCGCCACACGGTCCGGTTCGGCGATGCGGTCCGCACACTGGAGCGCCAGGGCGTCACCCGGTTCCTCGAACTCGGCGCGGACGGGCCGCTCACGGCGCTGCTCCCGGACGCTCCGCTGGCCGTCTCCGCGCTGCGCCGGGGGGTGGCTGAGGACGTCGCCATCGCCGAGGCGATCGGGGCGCTGCATGCTGACGGTGTATCCCTGGACTGGGCCGCGGTTCTCGCGCCGCGCGAAGCGAGGTTGGTGGACCTGCCGACCTACGCCTTCCAGCGGGAACGCTACTGGCTGTCCGCGTCGGACGAGGCGGGCGACTTGTCCGCGACCGGGCTCGAAGCTGCCGGGCACCCGTTGCTGGGGGCCGCGGTTCCGCTCGCCGACGGCGACGGATTCCTGCTGCACGGCCGGATTTCGGTCGCCGCGCAGCCTTGGCTGGCCGGACACGCCGTCGGCGGCTCGGTGCTGTTTCCCGGCACCGGATTCCTGGAACTTGCGCTGCGCGCCGGTGAGGAGTCGGGAGACACGCGGGTTCGCGAGCTGACCGTGCACGCGCCGTTGGTGCTGGACGGCGACGGGGTCCGGGTTCAGGTCCGCGTCGGTGGGCCTGATGAAGCCGGGGTGCGTCCGTTGAGCATCCATGCGCAGACGGGCGACGCGCCCTGGGTGCGGCACGCCGACGGTGCGCTGGCTCCGGCTGGACCGGCACCGGAGACCGGTCCGGTTTGGCCGCCTGCCGGGGCTGAGGAAATCGATCTCGACGGGATGTACGAGCTTCTCGCCGAGCGTGGTGTCGAGTACGGCCCGCTATTCCAAGGCCTGAAGACCGCTTGGCGGTGCGGGGACGAGGTGTTCGCTGAAGTCGCCCTGCCGGAGTCCGCGGTGCTGGATGCTGCTGAGTTCGGCCTGCATCCGGGGCTCGCCGATTCGGCGCTGCACGCGATCGGTCTCGGTCCGGCGGCCGGTGCGGGGACGCTGCTGCCGTACTCGTGGTCCGAAGTGGACTTGTGGTCGCCCGGCAGCTCCGAGCTTCGAGTGCGGGTGAAACCGCTGGGGGAGAATACGGTCTCGCTGTCCTTGTCGGACTGCTCGGGCAATCCGGTGGCCACGATCGGTTCGCTGGCGTTGCGGCCGGTCACCGGCGTGCGGCGGGCTCCTCGCTCCGGGTCGTTGCTCCGTCCGGAATGGACTGAATGCGTTCTTCCCGACGCACAAAACGAGGGCGTCCAAACCTTGGCGGTATCGCCGGGATCCGACGCTAGGGCGGCACAGCACGAAGTCCACCGGATTCTCGGCGCATTGCGCACGGCGCTCGCGGACGACCGGCGGATCGTGGTGATCACCCGCCATGCGGCCGGGCTCCCCGGCGAACCGGTGGACCTTGCCGGTGCGGCGGTCGCCGGGCTGGTCCGCTCCGCGCAGACCGAACACCCCGGAAGGATCACGCACCTGGACACGGACGCGCCACCGTCCGACGAGCTGATCGGCGCTGTGCGCGAGCCAGCCATTGTCGTGCGTGACCATCGGACTTTCGCCCCGCGTTTGGTCGCCGTCGAAGCCGCTGACAGCGTGGAGTGGGGCCCGGGTCCGGTGCTGATCACCGGCGGGACCGGGCAGCTCGGCCGGCTGGCGGCCGAACACCTGGCGCGCGAGCACGGCGTGCGGAAGCTGGTGCTGGCGAGCCGGACCGGCCGGGGCGGGGACGGCCTCGCCGCCGAACTGGCCGTGCTCGGTGCGGAGGCCGAAGTGGCGGTCTGCGATCTCACCGATCGATCCGCCGTCGCCGCGCTGCTGACCGCGCACCCGGTCACCGCGATCGTGCACGCGGCGGGAGTGCTGGCCGACGGGATGCTCACTTCGCTGAGCGCGGACCAGGTCGACGCGGTGTTCGAGGCCAAAGCCGCCGCCGCGTGGAACCTGCACGAACTCGCTGGTGACGTGGAAAAGTTCGTCCTGTTCTCTTCCGCGGCGGGCATTCTCGGCGCGCCGGGCCAAGCGAACTACGCGGCGGCGAACGCGTTCCTCGACGCACTCGCCCAGCACCGCCGCAGCCTGGGACTGCCCGCTCAGTCGCTGGCCTGGGGTCTGTGGAATTCCGACGAGCGCACCGGCGGTCTTACCGCTGAAGCGGGGTTGGCGCTGTTCGACGCGGCCCTCGCCGATCCAGCGCCGGTACTGGCCCCGCTGCGGCTCGACGCGTGGCGTGGCGACGACGTCCCGCCGCTGCTCCGCGGCCACGTGCGGGCGACCCGGCGCGCAGGTGGTTCCGCCGCCGGCCGGCTGCGTCGTACTCCACCGGCCGAACGCCGGGAGAGGTTGGCGGAACTGGTCGGCGCGCAGGTCGCGGCGGTGCTCGGGCACAGCGAGACCCTCGAACCCAGCCGCGCGCTGCCGGATCTCGGTTTCGACTCGCTCACGGCGGTCCAGGTGCGCAACCGGCTCGCTGAACTGACCGGCCTGACTCTCAGCGCGACCCTCGTGTTCGACCATCCGACGGTCGCGGACCTGGCCGAATTCCTGAACGAGTCCTTTTCGGACACTCCAGCTGAGTCTTCTGCCTTGACGCCAACAGATCCGGTCGCGCGGCTATTCGCCGAGGCGGTTGCCGCGGGCCGGGTGCCGGAAGGTGTCGCCTTGCTTGGGGCTGCGGCGAATCTGCGCGAGTCGTTCAGCACGGCGAGGGCATCTCGGCCGGTACGGCTGGCCGAGGGAGCACAGCGTCCCACGCTGCTGTGCGTGCCTTCACCGGCCGCGATGACCGGCGCTGTCCAATATGGACGCTTGGCCGCACCATTCCGCGGCGACCGGCGCGTCGGCGTGCTGTCCCTGCCCGGTTTCACTGCGGACGAACCGCTTCCGGCCGACCTCGCCACGCTCATTGCCACTCTCGCTGATCAGGCCCGCGAAGCAGCCGACGACGAACCCTTCGCACTCCTGGGATATTCGTCCGGCGGCCTGCTGGCCGAAGCCGTGGCGGCGGAATTGGCCCGCACCGGCCGTGCTCCGGCGGGCTTGTGCCTGCTGGACACCTACGAGATGGGCGGCCCGGCGGAAGACGCCGTCCACGCGATGGCCGGGGAAGTGCTGTCCCGCGAGGACGGCGGCGGGTTCGACCGGGCGCAACTGACCGCCATGGGCCGTTACCTCGGTCTCCTCGCCACGGCGGGACCGCCGGATATCCGGGTCCCCTCGGTGCTGCTGCGCTCCGCCCGCAGCTTCGGGGACGTCGCGGGGACGGCGTGGCAGACGACGTGGTCGCGAGCCGACCGCGTGGAGACCGTGCCCGGGGACCACTTCAGCATCGTCGCCGAGGACGCGGAGAGCACGGCGTCGGCCGTCGGGGCGTGGCTGGAATCCGTGGCAGAACCGATCGTGGAAACCGTTACCGGACTTGGGAGTTCGTCGTGAACACTGAAGTGTGCCCGTACCCGTTCGAACCGTCGGCGCTGGCGGTCGACGCCCGGTATGCGGAGATGCGCGAGCAGCGGGGGATGAGCCGCGTGCGGCTGCCGTACGGCGGCGAGGCGTGGCTGGCGACGCGGTACGAAGACGTACGGGCTGTGCTGGTGGACCGCAGGCTGATGCGCAGCCTGACCGTCGGGAAGGACGCGCCGCGCGGGACCGAGGCGATCGAGAGCGAAAGCTCGATCATCACCATGGACCCGCCGATGCACTCCCGGCTGCGCCGGCTCGTCGCGGCCGCGTTCACGCCGAAACGGGTGGAAACGCTGCGCCCGCGCGTGCAGGAGATCACCGACGGACTGATCGACCGGATGATCGAGCAGGGCCCGCCGGTGGACCTGGTGTCGTCGTTCTCGATCCCGCTGCCGATCACCGCGTTGTGCGAGCTTCTCGGGGTGCCGCAGGAGGATCGCGAGAAGGTGCACACCTGGACCGACACCATGCTGATGCTCAGCGGCGACGGTTCGGACCACACCGCGATCATGACCGCGCAGCGCGAACTGTGGGGGTACATCGCCGGTCTGGTCGCCGAGCGCCGGGAAACCCCCACCGACGACCTGATCGGCGCGCTGGTGCGGGCCCGCGACGACGAGGGCAGGCTGACCGAGGGCGAGCTGATCGACCTGTCCGGCGGAATCCTGGCCGTCGGCCACGAGACGACCGCGAACCACATCTCCAACCTGCTCTACACCCTGCTGACGAACCCGGACCAGCTGGCCCGCCTGCGCTCGGATCCCAGCCTGATGCCGTCGGCGGTCGAGGAACTGCTGCGGTTCGTGCCGCTCAGCGCGAGCGCCAGTTTCGCGCACATCGCCCGCGAGGACGTCGAAATCGGCGGCCAGCTGATCCGCAAGGGCGAGGCGGTGTTCGCCGACGTGGACGGCGCCAACCGCGACGCGACCGTGTTCGAGTGCCCGGAGGACCTGAACCTGGCCCGCCCGCGCAACCACCACGTCGGCTTCGGCCACGGCCCGCACCACTGCCTGGGCGCTCAGATGGCGCGGCTGGAACTGCAGGTCGCGCTGGGCACGCTGCTGGCCCGGTTCCCGGATCTGTCGCTGGCGGTGGACGCGGCCGAGGTGCCGTGGCTGAGCGCGCGGCGGCAGCGGGGGCCGGAGCGGCTGGAACTGACCTGGACAAAGGCACTGCCTGCGAAGTGACGCTCCGGCAAAGGTTCGTGAGGGTGGGAACGTCGCGCCCGGCTTGCCTTTCCGGCGGCGGAGGCTTGGTGTCGACGGCGGCTGATTATCACCGGTTTACGCAGATGTTGTTGCGCCGC
>NZ_JBSFNS010000082.1:0-37250 GCF_053587275.1 Amycolatopsis sp. NPDC003676 | reverse complement strand
TCATCCCCGGCCGAAACCGGTTCAGCGTTCGACTTGCATGTGTTAAGCACGCCGCCAGCGTTCGTCCTGAGCCAGGATCAAACTCTCCAACAATGAACAGTTCGATCGAGACTACTTCTCAATCATTCTCAAAGGAAACCCCGACGAGGGGGGTTTCATATTAAGCTCTACTGGCTTAGTTCACTAGCACACTGTTGAGTTCTCAAGCAACACACCCCGAACCAAACCCGAACCCCCGTGAGGGCGAGCCTGACCGAAGCGGTCATTCCTAGCAGTTTGTGGTGGGACACCCACTCAATCACCCTAGAGGCGAGAGCTTGGTTCGTGTCCCGGCGGCCACCCGGTTTCCCTGGCGACTTGGAGAACTTTACACGCCCTCCAGGGGCCCGAAACAGGGGGGTACCTTAACCGCGTTCCCGCAGGTCAAGCCCCCTGTTTCGGGCCTCGGGCGGAGATCAGCCCGCGACGCTGACGCCGGCGACGTTGCGCTTGCCCTTGCGGACCACGAGCCAGCGGCCGTGGAGCGCGTCGGAAGCGGACGGCTTCCACTCCTCGTCGGCGATCTTCACGTTGTTCACGTACGCGCCGCCCTCCTTCACGGTCCGCCGGGCCGCGCCCTTGCTGTCCACCAGTCCCCCGGCGATCAGCAGGTCGACGATCGTCGCGTCGCCGGCGGGCTCGACCTTGCCGTTCGGGACCTCGGCCATCGCCGCGTCGAGCGTCGGCGCGTCCAGTTCGGTCAGCTCGCCGCGGCCGAACAGGGCTTGGCTCGCCGCAATGACCTGGCGCGTCTGGTCCTCGCCGTGCACCAGGTTCGTGAACTCCTCGGCCAGCTTCTTCTGCGCGGCGCGCAGGTGCGGACGCTCCTCGGTGTCCTTCGCCAGCGCGTCGATCTCCTCCTGGTCGAGGAAGGTGAACAGGCGCAGGTAGCGGAGCACGTCAGCGTCGCCGACGTTCACGAAGTACTGGTACCAGGCGTACGGCGAGGTCAGCTCAGGATCGAGCCACACGTTGCCGCCGCCGGTGGACTTGCCGAACTTGCGTCCCTCGGCGTCGGTGACCAGCGGCGCGGTCAGCGCGTGCGCGGTGCCGCCCTCGACGCGGCGGATCAGGTCCACGCCGCCGACGAGGTTGCCCCACTGGTCCGAGCCGCCGACCTGCAGCTTGCAGCCGTGTTTGCGGTACAGCTCCAGGTAGTCCTGCGACTGCAGCAGCAGGTAGCTGAACTCGGTGTAGGACATGCCGTCGCCTTCGAGACGGCGCTTGACCGTCTCCCGGTTCAGCATCACGTTCACCGAGAAGTGCTTGCCGACGTCCCGCAGGAATTCCAGCGTGTTCTGCTTCGAGGTCCAGTCGAGGTTGTTCTCCACGATCGCGCCGGTCGGCGAATCGTCGAAGTCCACGAACCGCTCCAGCTGCCCGCGGATCCGCCCGGCCCAGTCCGCGACGACGTCCAGGGTGTTCAGCGTGCGCTCCCCGTTGTCGCGGGGGTCGCCGATCATCCCGGTGGCGCCGCCGGCCAGCACGATCGGCCGGTGCCCGGCGCGCTGGAACCGCTTGAGCATCAGCAGCGGGACGAGGTTGCCGGCGTGCAGGCTGGGCGCGGTCGGGTCGAAACCGCAATAGAGCGTGAGCGGGCCGTGGTCGAGTTCTCGGCGCAGGGCGTCGATGTCGGTGGATTGCGCGATCAGGCCGCGCCAGGACAACTCGTCAAGGATGTGCTCACTCACACCTGTAGATGATCCCCCACCAGGTCAAACCGTTAACCCGCGGGTCGTACCTGCCGGCGTTTGCCGCCGCGGCGGTAGGTGGAGACGGCTGGTGAGCCGTCGACCCAGAACCGCCACGGCGTCTCCATCGCCATCGCGACTCCGACCCGCGGGCCGGTGCGCACGTTCTCCGCGGGCACGCGCTCGCCGACGCGCAGCCGCACCGGCGATTCGGGGTCGGTGAGGTCGACGCCGTTCTGTTCCCGCGCGAGGCCCAGCACCGAGGTGAGGATGGCCGGACCTTTGGCGAGTTCGCCGTTGCCGCGCGCGTTCGGCCGCCGCTTCCGCACTATGTCCGCGCCCTCGACGACCTCGCCCGCGCGCAGCAGCACCGCGCCCGGCTGTCCGTCCTCGGTGCCGACGACGTTCGCGCAGAAGTGCATGCCGTAGACGAAGTACACGTAGAGGTGCCCGGCCGGGCCCCACATCACGGCGTTGCGCGGAGTTTTCCCGCGGTAGCAATGCGAAGCGGGATCGCCGAGTCCGCGATAGGCCTCGACCTCGACGAGCCGCACCCCGACCCGGCCTTCGGGCCCGTCGGCCTCGAGGACGGCACCGAGCAGCAGCCGAGCCAGGTCGACCGGGTCCAGTGCCAGTTCTTCGCGCCGGAACAACCGGTCCACACGCACTCCCCTCGTCAGGCCGCCAGCCTAACCAGCGGCCTGACGACAGATCACTTCAGCCACTGCCGATGCGCCGCAACGCGCTCGACCAGGCGCGCCCGTTGCTCGGCGACACGGTCCGGCGCGGTGCCGCCGCGCGCGTCGCGCGAACGCACTGAGCCTTCAACGGTGAGGACTTCGCGCACCGCCGGGGTGAGCGCCGGGTTGATGGCCTGGAACTCCTCGTCGGTCAGCTCGTCGAGCCCAGCTCCGCGCGATTCCGCGACCCGCACGCTCTCCCCCGCCGCCTCGTGCGCGACGCGGAACGGCACGCCCTGGCGCACCAGCCATTCGGCGATGTCGGTGGCCAGAGTGAACCCGGCAGGAGCCAGTTCGGCGAGCCGGTCGGTGTGGAAGGTGAGCGTGCCGAGCATCCCCGCGATCGCCGGGAAGAGCAGTTCCAGCTGTTCGACCGAGTCGAAAACCGGTTCCTTGTCCTCCTGCAGGTCGCGGTTGTACGCGAGCGGCTGCGCCTTGAGCGTGGCGAGCAGACCGGTGAGGTTGCCGATCAGCCGTCCTGCCTTGCCGCGGGTCAGCTCCGCGACGTCCGGGTTCTTCTTCTGCGGCATGATCGAGCTGCCGGTGGCCCACGCGTCGTCCAGCGTGACGTAGCCGAATTCTGCGGTGTTCCAGATGATCACCTCTTCGGCGATCCGCGACAGGTTCACCGAAAGCATCGCGACCGCGAACGCGAACTCGGCGACGAAATCGCGCGAGGCGGTGCCGTCGATCGAGTTCTCCACGCTGGTGTCGAAGCCCAGCTCGGCGGCGACGGCTTCCGGGTCGAGGCCGAGCGACGAACCGGCGAGCGCGCCCGAACCGTACGGCGATTCCGCGGTGCGCGCGTCCCAGTCGCGCAGGCGGGAGACGTCGCGCAGCAGCGACTGGCCGTGGGCCATCAGGTGGTGCGCCAGGAGAACCGGCTGCGCGTGCTGCAGGTGGGTGCGGCCGGGCAGGATCGCGTCCGGGTGCCGGGACGCCTGCGACACCAGCGCGTCGATCACGTCGAGCGTGCCCGCGACCACCCGGCGCGCGGCGTCGCGCAGCCACATCCGGAACAGCGTCGCGACCTGGTCGTTGCGGGAACGGCCCGCCCGCAGCTTGCCGCCCAGCTCGGCGCCGGCACGTTCGAGCAGACCGCGTTCGAGAGCGGTGTGCACGTCCTCGTCGGCGATCGTCGGCGTGAACGCGCCGGACGCGACGTCTTGCGCCAGCGTGTCGAGCGCGTCCAGCATCCCGGCCAGTTCCGCTTCGGTGAGCAGACCCGCCTTGCTCAGCACGCGGGCGTGCGCGCGCGACCCGGCGATGTCGTAGGGCGCGAGGCGCCAGTCGAAGTGGGTCGAGGCGCTCAGCGCCGCCATCGCCTCGGCCGGTCCGCTGGCGAACCGGCCGCCCCACAGCTGCACCGGCTGGTCTTTCCCGCTCACGTTCTGCCTCTCTCGTCCGGCGTCCTCAGGACGCCTGGGTGCTCGGATGCTGGGTGCTCCCCAGCGGAGTGTGCCCGGTGGCCGGACGGTACCGCCGTCCGACCGGGCGAAGCCGCCTCCCGAGGAGGTCGGCGACGGTCGCGCTGCCCGCGTGCAGGACCAGCCGCACCTCGCCGGACACGCGCTCCTGCGCCCGCCGGACGAACGCGTCCAGCGGCTCGCGCAGCGGCGAGAACCACAATCCGTCGTGGACCAGCTCGGCCCACCGGCGGTCGACGCCGTGTTTGAACCTCGCCAGATCGCGGTCCAGGGTGACTGATTCCAGCTCCTGATGCGCGGCGATCAGCACCGCCGCGCCCGGAGTGTCATAGGCCTCGAACCTGCCGACCCCGTGCGCCCCGGCCCGGTGTCCGAGCCGTTGCACCGCCTCGGCGACGCTGACCGTCTCGCCGTCGACCGCGACCGGTACGCCCTCATCGAAGGTGACGACGACCTCGTCCGGCGCGCCGAGGTTCGCCACGGCGTCCTCGGTGCAGCGGTAGCCGTCGTCCGCGACCCGGCCCCACAAAGTCCGGCTCGTCGACAGCTCCGGCCTGCCTCGGATGCCGAGTTCGACGATCTCGAGGTCTGGCGCGAGTGTCGCGATCATGCTGGACAACGCGTCGCCGCCACTGTGTGCGACGGCCGACGCGTTCCGGTCCCGCGCGGTCGCCACGAGCTGGCTTGCCAGCAGCGGTCGGGCCAAGACCAGCGGGTGCCGATCGAGGATCAGCGCATTCACTTGCAGCGCAAGCAAACAGTAGCCGTTCGCGAAGTCCTCGCGGACGTCCGCGACCACGACTTCGGCGGCTCCGTCGGCCATCGTCTGCCGCCGGAGCGCGCACAAATCCACGTCGCCCGCACCGAAGTCCACGGCGACAGCGACCACTTCGCTTTGTCCCGCAAGGAGATTCAGCGCGGCAGAGGAGCCGTGCCCGCCCGGATAGGCGAGCACGACCCGCCGGGTCACGGCTCGTCCCCTTCCGCCGAACCCTGCGCGAGCGCGGTAAAGCGTTCGGCAAGGTCTCGTCCGGTGAGCGGTTCGCGCGCGATCACTGCGACCGTGTCGTCGCCCGCGATGGACCCGACGACCTCTTCCAGCGCGGCCCGGTCGATCGCGCTCGCGAGGAATTGCGCCGCGCCCGGAGGCGTGCGCAGCACCGCGAGGTTGCCGGAGAAATCCGCTGACACCAGCAGTTCGGCGAGCAGCCGGGACAGCCGCGAGGTGCCGCCCTGCACGCCGCGGACCGGACTGCCGTCCTCGGGGATGACGTAGACCGGCGCGCCCGAGTCGGCGCCGCGCAGCTTGACCGCGCCGAGTTCGTCGAGGTCGCGCGACAGGGTCGCCTGCGTGACGTCGATTCCCTCGGCGGCGAGAAGCCGCGCCAGCTCCGTCTGGCTGCGGATGGCCATCGTGGACACCAGTTCGGTGATCCGCGCCTGGCGCCCGACCCGGCTGCTGGTCATCGGCCGTTCTGCCCGAACAGCCAGACCAGCAGGGCTTTCTGCGCGTGCAGCCGGTTCTCCGCCTCGTCCCAGACCGCGCTGGCCGGGCCGTCGAGCACGTCGTCGGTGATCTCCCAGCCGCGGTGCGCGGGCAGGCAGTGCAGCACGATCGCCTCGTCGGCGGCGCGCTTCAGCAGCTCGGCGTTGATCTGCAGGGCGCGGAACGGGCCGACCCGGTCGAGGCCGTCGTTCTCCTGCCCCATCGACGTCCAGGTGTCGGTGACCAGCACGTCCGAACCCTCGACCGCTTCGCGCGCGTCGGTGTAGACGGTGGCGCTGCCGCCGGTTTCGGCTCCGTGCTGCTTCGCGTCCAGCATCACCTGCTGGTCGGGCTGGAACCCCTCCGGCGACACAACGCGCACGTTCATCCCCGCCGTGGTTCCGCCGAGCAGCAGCGAATGCGCCATGTTGTTGGCGCCGTCGCCGAGGTAGGTGAGCGTGAGCCCGGCGAGCTTGCCCTTGCGCTCGCGGATGGTCATCAGGTCCGTGAGCACCTGGCACGGGTGGAACTCGTCGGTGAGCGCGTTGACGATCGGGATCGACGCCACCGACGCCATCGAGTCGATGCGCTTCTGCGCGAAGGTGCGCCACACGACGGCGTCGACGTAGCGGGACAGCACGCGCGAGGTGTCCTCGATGGTCTCCTCGCGGCCGAGCTGCATCGAACGACCGTCGACGATCACCGGGTGCCCGCCGAGCTGGCTGATGCCGACCTCGAACGAGAACCGGGTGCGGGTGGAGTTCTTCTCGAAGATCGCGGCCACCGTGCGGCCGGCCAGCGCCTTCGTGCCGAGCGGGTCCGCCTTCAGCTGGTCGGCCAGGTCGAGCAGAGCGGTCTGCTCGGCGGGCGTGACGTCGTCGTCGCGGAGGAAGTGGCGGGGCATCAGTCGGATTCCTTCGTGGTGGTGGAGTCGAGCGCGCCCGGGAGGGCGGAGAGGAAGCCGTGCGCCTGCTGCTCGTCGAGCACGAGCGGCGGGGCGAGCCGGACGGTGTCCGGGGCGACCGGGTTGACGAGGTAGCCCGCGTCCTGCGCGGCCTTCGCGACCGCCGCGGACACCGGTTCCCGCAGGCCGATGCCGAGCAGCAGCCCCGCGCCGCGGACGCCGGAGACGAGCGGGTGGCCGAGCGCCTCGACGCCGGCGGCGATGTCCTTGCCCAGCGCCGAAACGTGGTCGAGCAGGTCGTCCCGGACGATCGTGCGCAACACGGCCAGGCCGGCCGCGCAGCACACCGGGTTGCCGCCGAACGTCGTGCCGTGCTGGCCCGGCTTGAGCAGTTCGCCCGCCGCGCCGACGCCGATCACCGCGCCGAGCGGAAGCCCGCCGCCGAGCCCCTTCGCGAGCGTGATCACGTCCGGCACGATCCCGGCCTGCTGGAAGCCGAACCAGGTGCCGAGCCGCCCGATCCCGGTCTGCACCTCGTCGAGCACGAGCAGCGCCCCGGCGGCCTTGGTGATCTCGCGCGCGGCCTGCAGGTAGCCGTCCGGAGCGGGAATCACTCCAGCTTCGCCAAGCACCGGCTCCAAGAAGACAGCCGCGGTCTCGCCGTCCACAGCGGCCCGCAACGCTTCGACGTCGCCATACGGAACATGCGTGACGCCCGGAACCAGCGGCTCGAACGCCTCGCGCTTCGACGGCTGCCCGGTGAGCGACAGCGCGCCCATGGTGCGGCCGTGGAACGCGCCCTCCGCCGCGACAACCTTGCTGCGGCCGGTGAGCCGGGTGATCTTCAGCGCGGCCTCGTTGGCCTCCGCGCCGGAGTTGACGAACAGGACCTTGCCCTGTCCGTTCAGGCCCGCGACGTCGAGAAGGGTTTCGGCGAGTTCGACCGCGACCGGGTTCACGTACAGGTTCGACGTGTGCCCCAGCTTCGAAATCTGCTCGGTGACCGCGCGCACCACCTCGGGGTGGGCGTGGCCGAGCGCGTTCACCGCGATGCCGCCGACCAGGTCGACGTACTCGGAGCCGTCCGCGTCCCACACTCGCGCGCCTTCGCCGCGCACCAGGGTCAGGCCGGGGGTGCCGTAGTTGTCCATGAGAGCCGACTGCCAGTGCTGCTGACCGTCCGCATTGGACTTGAGGGTAGTCACGCGTTCTCCGTTCCGGATGCCGCTGCCTCGGGCAGCACCATGGTCCCGACGCCGCGCGAGGTGAAAACCTCGAGCAGCACCGAATGAGCGAGCCTGCCGTCGATGACGTGGGCGCCGCGCACGCCGCCGCGCACCGCGCGCACGCACGCCTCCATCTTCGGGATCATGCCGCTGGCCAGGCCGGGCAACATGCGTTCGAGACGGTCGACGGCGATCCGGTCGATCAGCGACGACCGGTCCGGCCAGTTGGCGTAAAGGCCTTCGACGTCAGTGAGCACGACGAGCTTCTCCGCGCCGAGCGCCGCGGCGAGCGCGCCCGCGGCGGTGTCGGCGTTGACGTTGTGCACCACGCCGTCGACGTCCGGGGCCACCGTGGACACGACCGGGATGCGCCCGGCGTTCACGATGTCGAGCACCGCGTCCGGGTTCACCTCGGCGACCTCGCCGACGAGGCCGATGTCCACCTGCTCACCGTCCACAGTGGCCTGTTTGCGCTCGGCGGTGAACAGCCGCGCATCCTCGCCGGAGATGCCGACGGCGTACGGCCCGTGCGCGTTGATCAGGCCGACCAGCTCGCGGCTGACCTGCCCGACCAGCACCATGCGCACGATGTCCATGGTCTCCGGCGTGGTGACGCGCAGCCCGCCCTTGAACTCCCCCGGCACGCCGAGCCGGGACAGCATCGCGCTGATCTGCGGGCCGCCGCCGTGCACGACCACCGGATGCAGGCCGGCCAGCCGCAGGAACACCATGTCCTCGGCGAACGCGGCCTTCAGCTGATCGTCGATCATCGCGTTGCCGCCGTACTTGACCACGACGGTCGCGCCGTGGAACCGCTGCAGCCACGGCAGCGCTTCGATCAGCACTCCGGCCTTCTCGGCCGCGCTGGCGAGCCGTTCGTCGGCGGAGACGAGCCTTCCGGTATCCGTCATGACGAGTACGCGCTGTTCTCTTCGACGTACGCGTGCGAGAGATCCGTGGTGTAGATCGTGGCCTCGTCCGAACCGACGCCGAGGTCCACGACGACGTCGATGGCGCGCCCGGACAGGTCGGCCGCCGACCGGTCTTCAGCCGTCGTGCCGCCCGCGAACAAGGTGACACCGTTGATGGCGATCGAGACAGTCTCCGGGTCGATCCGCGCCGGTGCGCGGCCGAGCGCCATCGCGATCCGGCCCCAGTTGGGATCGGACCCGAACAACGCGGTCTTGACCAGGTTGTCCTCGGCGATCGTCCGGGCCACGACGATCGCGTCGTCCTCGGACGCGGCGCCCTTCACCGTGACGTCGACATCCTTGGTGGCACCTTCGGAATCGGACCGCAGTTGCAGCACGAGGTCATGGCTGACCTTGGTGAGCAGCTCGGTCAACTCGGCTTCAGTCGGCTCTACGCCACTGGCGCCCGAGGCGAGCACGAGCACTGTGTCGTTGGTCGACGTGCCGCCGTCGACGTCCAGCCGATCGAACGTGATGTGCGTGGCGGCGCGCAACGCACGGTTGAGAGTTTCCTTGTCCGCCACCGCATCCGTGGTCAGCACGGACAGCATCGTCGCCAGGTTCGGCGCGAGCATCCCCGCGCCCTTGGCGAACCCGCCGACGCTCCAGCCCGATTCGTGCTGCGCGAACGCCTGCTTCGGCTTCGTGTCGGTCGTCATGACGCCGGTCGCCGCGTTGAGCCCCGCTTCCGGACTGGCGTCCAGCGCCTTGACCGCACTGTCCACACCGGACAGAACCGCCGCCATCGGCAATCGCTCGCCGATCAGTCCCGTGGAACACACCGCGACCTCGATCGCCCCGGCGCCCAGCACTTCGGCGACCTTCTCCGCCGTAGCGTGCGTGTCCTGAAACCCGCCCGGTCCAGTAGCCGCGTTCGCCCCGCCGGAGTTGAGCACGACGGCCTTCAGCTTCTGCTGCTTCAGCACTTCCTGCGACCACAGCACGGGCGCGGCCTTGATCACGTTGCGGGTGAACACCCCCGCCGCGACGTCGAGCGGGCCGTCGTTGACGACCAGCGTGAAGTCGAGCGCGCCGGAGGCTTTGATCCCAGCGGCCACGCCAGCGGCGCGGAACCCCTTCGGTCCGGTGACGGTCACGGTGCCACTCCCACGGTGGAAAGTCCGGTGGCCTCGGGGAAACCGAGCGCCAGGTTCATCGATTGGACGGCACCGCCAGCGGTGCCCTTGGTGAGGTTGTCGATCGAGGTGACGACGACCAGCCTGCCCGCGTCGGCGTCGATCCCGAGCTGGAGCTGGACGTTGTTCGACCCGACCGTCGCCGCGGTCGTCGGCCAGGCCCCTTCGGGCAGGATCTGGACGAACGGCTCCGCGCCGTAAGCCTTCTCGTACACCGCGCGCGCGGCCGCCTCGTCGATGTCTTGCACGAGTTGAGCACTCGCGGTGGTGAGAATGCCGCGCGGCATCGGCGCAAGCACCGGCGTGAACGACACGCTCACCGGCTTGCCCGCCGCACCGGAGAGGTTCTGCACGAACTCCGGCGTATGCCGATGCGCCCCAGCGACGCCGTACGCGCTCGCGTTGCCCATCACCTCAGAGCCGAGCAGATTCGGCCGCAGGCTCTTGCCCGCACCCGACGTACCCGTCACCGACACCACCGTGACCGCGGGCTCGACCAGCCCCGCCGCCAACGCAGGCGCCAACGCCAGCGACCCGCCAGTCGGGAAGCAGCCGGGCACCGCGATCCGCTTGGCGCCCACGAGCTTCTCGCGCGCACCGGGCAGTTCAGGCATCCCGTACGGCCACTGCCCCGCGTGCTCACCGGAGTACCACCGTCGCCAGTCCGCCGCGTTCGCGAGCCGATGATCGGCCCCAAGGTCGACCACGAGCACGTCCGGCCCGAGCTGCGCCGCGATCTCGGCCGAATGGCCGTGCGGCAGAGCAAGGAACACGACGTCATGGCCCGCGAGCGTCTCCGCGTTCGTCTCGAGCAGCACGCGCCCGGCAAGCGGCGCAAGGTGCGGCTGGTGCGTGCCCAGCGTCGTCCCCGCACTGCTCGCCGCCGTGAGAGCGCCGATCTCGACCTCGGGATGGGTCAGGAGCAGGCGCAGCAGTTCGCCGCCCGCGTACCCGCTGGCCCCGGCTACCGCGATCTTCACCGTCATACGAATGATTATGCACGAGCGTGCAAGCTCAAACAAAGAGGGTTTCCTCACCCCGGCCGGCTCAGCCTCAGGACTTCTCTCAAATTCCTCCAGTCATCGTCAGTTCGCTGGGATCACGCAGTCCCAGATCGTCCGGCTCGTCGAGCCGACCATCCGCACGTCGCCCGGGCGCCCGAGTCGTCCAGCATCCGGTCAGCGGCCTCCATCCACAGGTCACCAGCCACCCAGCCCCGCCGGACCATCCGGCGACGCGGGACGGTTCGGCGACGCGGGACGGTTCGGCGACGCCAGACGGTTCGGCGACGCCAGACGGTTCGGCGACGCGGGACAGTTCGGAGGCACAGGGAGGGTTCGGCGGCACAGGGCCGTTCGGCACCGGGACGCTCAGCGACGCAGGGCCGTTCGGCACCGCGGGTCGTGCCGCAGAGCGGGGGTCGCTCAGCGACGCAGGGCCGTGCCGCAGAGCGGGGTCGCCTCAGCGATGCCGGGGCGAGCTGCAAAGCGGATCGCTCAGCGATGCCGGGTCGTCCAGCCAGCCGGACCTCCCGCTGCCCACCGTCCGGCCAGCGCGCAGGCCATCCGCCCGAGACCGGCTCTTTCGGATACCACCCATCCATCCGAACCCTGTTTTCCCGGGCACAACCCGCCCGGCCACCCGAGCCAGGCGGCCGCCCAGCGAACCGGAGCCGCACAGGTCGTTCGGCACCCAACCTGTTCGTCCGGCACCCAACCTGTCCGTCCGGCACCCGACCCATCCGTTCGGCACTCAACCCGTCCGTCCGACACCCAACCCGTCCGTCCGGCACCCAACCTGTTCGTCCGGCGCTCAATCTGTTCGTCCGGCGCTCAATCTGTCCGTCCGACACCCAAGCCGCCGATCCGGCGCGCAGGCAACGCCACGCCGGGCCCGCCTCGGGATGCGAACCCGGCGGGCATTCGTCAGTCCGCTCCCTCCTCCGCTTCGCGGAGACTCGGCGGCGTCGGCAGATGATTCCCCGGATGCTCCGGATCGCAGCCCACCCGCGGCAAGCGCGCCCGGATCCCTCCCGGCGTCCGCGCGAAATGGCGCGCCAGCTCGGTCACCGAATCGCCCGCGAGCCAGCGGGCTTCCAAATCCGCGTCCATCTCGTCGGTCCACGGTCTGCCCTGCTGTGCCGGGCGTCCGCGCGATCTTCGCCGCGAACCGCCGCCCGCGAAGGTGCGCAGGCTCGTGTCGAGCAGCTCCGCGACGGTCGCCACGGACGTCACGTCGAGTTCGAGTCTGCCCTCGACGACGGGTTCGCCGTCCGGCCGTTCTCCGCCGACCGTGACGGTGACTCGCTCCGGCTCGCCGTCCTCGGTGCGGGTGACGACGGCGACCTGGTACTGGACATCTCCTGACCGGACCTCGGTCCGGTGCTCCTGAATGATCGTCATGGCGGCGAAGGTATCGGCGACCCCCGACAATTTTCGATCACTTAACGCGATCGGGTGACTGCGGACCGAAATTGTCAGACCCCCGCCGTAGCGTCCCCGGCGACCACGAAAACGACCGAGGGGGATCGGTGGACCAGCGGAAAAGGACAGTGCCCCGGCCTGGCGGACCAGACCGGGGCACCGGGGAGAACAGCTCAGAAACGCAGCAAACCGGAAAGCAGGCTCTGCTTCTCCTCCGCCGCGGCCTTCGTCAGGGCATCGGCCTTCTGCTGCGCGCCGGTGGCGACCGGAGACGGAACCGGCTGCGGCACCGCGGCGCACTGGACATCCGAACGGTCGTCACGGACCCGCTTCGGCAACGCCCCGGTGGCGAGGTAGTCGGCGACCCGGTCGTCCACGCACGACACCCCGGAGAGCGATCCGGCGTGCGTTGTCCCGCCGGGCGCGCTGATGAGGCTCGAACGCGGGTAGCGCTTGCGCACTTCGAGGCTGCCCGAGTACGGCGTGGCCGCGTCAAGTTCCTCGCTGATCAACAGCGCGCCGCTCGCCTTCGACCCGTCGATGTCCACCGGCTTGCCCGCCTTCGCGGGCCAGTTCAGGCAGTTCGCGTTGTACCAGGTGTTGCTCCAGGTCTCGAACGGCGCGCGGCGGTGGGTGGCCCAGGCGTCGCGGTGCCAGCGGTCCCAGTCCTGCGGCCACTGCGCATCGGTGCACTGCACCGCGCTGTACACCGCGTAGCCGTTGTCGTCGCCGGGCGCGTTCGACTTGTCGTACAACGCTTTCAGCGACTGCCAGTCGCCGCGGTGCACCCAGCCGTCGAACGCCTTGGCCATGTCCTCCCAGCCGAACACGTAGTAACCGGCCTGCAGGAAGACGTCGAGCCACTCGTCGCCGCCGATCACGCCGCCAGCCGGGTTCCGGTCGAGTTTGCGCTGCTGCGCGTACCAAAGCTGCTCGACCGCCGAACCGGTCTTGCCGAGGTGATAGACGTTGTCGTACTTCGCGAGCCAGCCGAAGTAGATCTTGATGTTGCGGTCGAAGGCGACGTCCTGGTCGAGGTTGGCGTCGTACCAGACCTTGCGCGGATCGACGTTCCCGTCGAGCACCATCCGGCGCATGCGGTCCGGGTGCAGCGTGCTGTAGACCTGCCCGAGGTAAGTGCCGTAAGAGAAGCCGTAGTAGTTGATCTGCTCCTCGCCCAGCGCCTTCCGAAGGCTTTCCATGTCCTGCGCGACGTCAGTGGTCTTGATGTGCTGGAGCAGCGGGCCGTTCTTCGCGCAGGCCTCGGCGTAGCCCTTCGTGCGGGCACGCCAGGTGCTCTCCAGCTGCGGCGTGTCCGGCACGTAAGCCGGGCGGGCGGGCGCGAAATAGTTCCCGTCGCACGTGAGAGCCGGTTTGCTGGAGCCGACGCCGCGAGGGTCGAAGCCGATCCAGTCGTAGCTGTCGCCGGCGTGCTTGGGCACGTTCCGGCCGAGCACCGAAAGGCCGAGCCCGGAACCGCCCGGGCCGCCCGGGTTCACCAGCATCACGCCTTGGTACTTCGCGGTCTTGTGCTTCACCCGCGAGACGGCGATCTGCACGGTCTCGCCCGATGGCTGGGCGTAGTCCATGGGTGCCACCAGGAATCCGCATTCGGCACCCGCCTTCGCGAGGCCGGGGGCGGAACACGGTCCCCACTTGATCGGCGGCGGCGCATAGCCCGTCTCCTCGGGCTGAACCGCGGTGGCGGCGGGTGCGGCAGCCAGCGTTCCGGCCGCGACAGCGGCGGCGGCCAGTGCGGTGACGATTTTCCTCACAGTGGTCCTTTGCGTACGACGGCAACCCGGGCTCGTCGAAGCTACCGTCTGCGCGGCAGAATCTCGTTTCCCGACACGAGCCGCGCTGTCCCCCGATTGTCGGGATCCGATCCGACGGAGGTGGCCCTCGATGAGTGCGGGCGAAGCGTTGATCACGGCGGTGCGCACCGGGCTCGCCGAGCTGGCCGACCCGGTCAAGGCACCGGAGATGCGGGCGTACATGAAATCCGCGATGCCGTTTCGCGGAGTGCCGAAACCGCCGCGCGGCAAGCTCATGAAGGCGCTTCTCGCCGAGCATGTTCTGCCCGATCGAGTGACGTTCACCGAGACCGTGCTCGCGTTGTGGCGGGAGGCGGAGTACCGCGAGGAGCGGTACGCGGCGATCGATCTTTCCGGGCACCGTGCCTATCGGCGATGGCAGGACCCGGGACTGCTGGAGATGTACGAGGAGCTGATCGTCACCGGGGCGTGGTGGGACTACGTCGACGAGGTCGCGATCCGCCGGGTCGGGCCGATCCTGCGCGAGCACCGGGCGGCGGTCACGCCGGTTCTTCGCCGCTGGATGACAGACGCTGATCGCTGGCGCCGGCGAACGGCGGTGATCTGTCAGGTCAGCGCGAAGGACGAGGTGGACCAAGGGCTGCTCGCCGACGCGATCGAGGCGAACCTCGGCGACCGGGATTTCTTTCTGCGCAAGGGAATCGGCTGGGCGCTGCGGGATCACGCCCGCGTCGAACCGGAGTGGGTACGCGCGTTTGTCCGGGCGCATCCGGGGCTGTCCCCGCTGTCCACGAGGGAGGCGATGAAGCACCTCGGCTGAAGTGAACCGCTGACAGGAAAGAAAAGGAGGGATGCCATGACACCAGCGCTCCCCCGCCCCGGCTGACCGGCCGGGTGGCCGGAGCGCGGGGCGGGGACAGCGTCGGGTCAGGCGCGGAGCGTCGCTCCGAAGCGCTCGCCGGCAGCGGCGACCGCGGCATCGCGGGACTTGGTGGCCTCGTCGACGGTGAGGGTGCGGTCCGCGGCGCGGAAGCGGAGCTTGTACGCCAGGGAACGCTTGCCTTCGCCGAGCTGCTCGCCGGTGTAAACGTCGAAGAGGGTGATCTCCTCGAGCAGTTCGCCGGCTCCTTCGCGGAGCACGTCGGCGAGGTCGGCGGACGGGACGTCCGTGCCGGCGACCAGTGCGACGTCCAGCAGCACCGGCGGGTAGGCCGAGATGCTGGGCGCCGGACGGGAGTCGGGCAGCGGGATCGCGTCCAGGTCGAGTTCCATGGCGACCGTGCGCGGCGGCAGGCCGAGGGCCTCGACGACCTTCGGGTGCAGTTCGCCCGCGTGGCCGACCGGCCAGTCGCCCACCCGCAGCTGGGCGCAGCGGCCCGGGTGCCACGGCAGGAGATCCGCGGCCTGCACGGTGAGCTCCACGCCGGCGGCCTCGGCCACCAGGCGCGCGGCCTGTACGGCGTCGGCCCAGCCTGCCTGGTCTCCCTTGCCCCACCAGCCGGCGCGCGGGCGCTGGCCGCTGAGGACGACGGCGACGTGCACCGGCTGCGCGGGCACGGCGGCCTCCAGCACGGCGAGGTCCTCGTCGCTCGGGCGGTGCTCGACGCCGAGGTCCGGGACCTTGAGCTGGTTCGGCTTCGGCAGCACGACCTGGCCGACGTGGAACAGCGACACGTCCTTCAGGCCGCGGGAAACGTTGCGCTGCAACGTCTCCAGGAGACCCGGCAGGAGGGTCGTCGCCATCCGGTCGTGGTCGGCTTCGAGCGGGTTCTGCACGCGCACCGTGGTGCGGCGAATGTCGTCCTCGGGCAGGCCGAAGGCGTCCCACACCGCGTCGCCGATGAACGGGAACGGGCGCACCTCGACGTAGCCCGCCTCGGCGAGCGCGCCGGACACCGCGCGGCGGCGGCGCTGCGCGTCGGTGAGACCACGACCCGCGGGCGCGGCCGGCAGGACCGACGGGATGCTGTCGTAGCCCTCGAGCCGCAGGACCTCCTCGACGAGGTCGGCCGGCTGCACGAGGTCGCCGCGCCAGCTCGGCGGAGTAGCGGTGACGAGGCCGACGCCCTGGTCGCTCGTGCTGAGCTGGACCTTGCAGCCGATCTGGCCCAGCCGCCGCACGGTGACGCCGCGTTCGTAGCGCACGCCGGCGATCTGGTCGGGCAGGTTGATCGGCATGGTCACCGGGGCGTGCGGGGCGACGCCGCCGACGTCGGTGCGGCCCGGGCGGATCGCGCCTTCGCCGTACTGGCGCAGCAGTCGCGCGGCGAGTTCCACCGCGGCCGCGCACAGCGCCGGGTCGGTGTAGCGCTCGAAGCGCTTCGCCGCCTCGGAGAACAGCTTGTGCCGTCGCGCGGTGCGGCTGATCGACGCCGGGTTCCAGTGCGCCGCTTCGAGGAGCACGTCGGTGCTCTCCGGCGTGATCTCCGTGCTGGCGCCGCCCATCGTGCCGGCCAGGGAGATCACACCGCTGTCGTCGGCGATCACAATGTCGTCCGCGTCGAGGGTGCGCTCAACGTCGTCGAGCGTGGTGAGCTTCTCCCCCGCCTTCGCGCGGCGCACCACCAGGTCGCCCTGGATGGAACCGGTCGCGAACGCGTGCAGCGGGTGGCCGAGCTCGAGCATCACGTAGTTGGTGACGTCGACCGCGAGCGAGATGGACCGGATGCCGGCCAGCATCAGCCTGCGGCGGATCCGCCACGGCGTCGGCGCGGTCGCGTCGAGACCGGTGACGCGGCGCAGCACGAACCGCGGACAGCCCTCGGGGTCCTCGACCCGGACCGGCCAGGCTTCGCCCTCGGCTTCCGGGAAGTTGTCGAGCATCGCCGGGTCGCCGAACGGCACGTCGAGCGCGTTCGACAGTTCGCGCGCCAGGCCGCGGATCGACAGCGCGTAGCCGCGGTCCGGGGTCGGCGTGACCTCGATGACGGTGTCGTCGAGGCCGAGCAGGTCCTTCGCGTCGTCACCCGGGCTCGCCGTGCCCGGCGGGAGCACGAGGATGCCGCTGTGGTCGTCGCCGAGGCCGAGTTCGGCCGCCGAGCAGATCATGCCGTCGCTGACCTTGCCGTAGGTCTTGCGCGCGGCGATCTCGAAATCGCCCGGCAGGACGACGCCCGGCAGCGCGACCACGACGAGGTCGCCCTCGGCGAAGTTGCTCGCGCCGCAGACGATGCCGCGCGTCTTGATGCCGTGCGGGCCCTCGTTCTCGAGCGGGCCGTCGTCCTCGTCTTCGTCCTCTTCGGACAGTTCCGCGTCGTCGGGCTCGGGGTCGGGCTCCTCGCCGACCTCGACGCGGCAGAACCGCACCGGCTTCTTGAAGCCGGTCAGCTCCTCGATCTCCGCGACGCGGCCGACCACGAGCGGGCCGGTCACCGGGCCGAGCTCGCTCAGCTCGTCGACCTCGATCCCGATCCGCACGAAGGCGTCGGCCAGGTCCTGCGGCGTGACGTCGGCATCCACTTCGAGATGCTCGGTCAGCCAGCTCACCGGGACTCGCACTACGCCTCCGTTCCGAAGGGAAGGGTGAACCGGACGTCGCCTTCGACCATGTCGCGCATGTCCGGGATGCCGTTGCGGAACTGCAGCGTCCGCTCGATGCCCATGCCGAACGCGAAGCCGGAGTAGATCTCCGGGTCGACGCCGCACGCGCGCAGGACGTTCGGGTTGACCATGCCGCAGCCGCCCCATTCGACCCAGCCGGGGCCGCCCTTCTTCTCCTCGAACCAGACGTCGACCTCCGCCGACGGCTCGGTGAACGGGAAGAAGTGCGGGCGCAGCCGCGTCTTCGAGCTCTCGCCGAACATCGCGCGGGCGAACGCGTCGAGCGTGCCCTTGAGGTGCGCCATGGTGAGGCCCTTGTCGACGGCGAGGCCCTCGACCTGGGTGAACACCGGCGTGTGCGTGGAGTCGAGCTCGTCGGTGCGGTAGGTGCGGCCCGGGCACACGACGTAGACCGGCAGGTCGCGGTGCAGCAGGCTGCGGGCCTGCACCGGGGAGGTGTGCGTGCGCAGCACCAGGCCGGAGCCTTCCTCGCCGACGTAGAACGTGTCCTGCAGCTGCCGCGCCGGGTGGTCCTTGCCGAAGTTCAGCGCGTCGAAGTTGAACCACTCGGCCTCGAGCTCGGGCCCCTCGGCGACCTCGTAGCCCATGGCGACGAAGACGTCGGCGATGCGCTCGGACAGCGTGCTGATCGGGTGCCGGGCTCCGCGCGGGACCTGGTCCCACGGCAGCGTGACGTCGACGGCCTCCTCGCGGAGCACGCGCTCGTCGCGCTCGGCCTGCAACGCGGCGCGGCGCGCGTCGAACGCGGACTGCACCGCCTGCCGGGCCTCGTTGACGCGTTTGCCCGCGTCGGCCTTCTCCTGCTTGGGCAGCGCGGCGATCTCCCGGCGCGCCAGCAGCACCGGAGACTGGTCCCCGAGATGGGCCGGTTTGACGGCGGCGAGCGCGTCCAGGTCGGCCGCGCCGGCGAAGGCGTCCTCGGCCGCCTTGATCGCCGCGCGCAGGGTCTCCGGTGCGAGCACGTCGACCGGCTGTTCTGTGGCTCCGGACATGACTCCTCGGCGTCCACTGGGACTGGTGTTGTCGGCGGCACGCGGGCATGCCGCCGCACGTGCACATCGGGCAGCTCAGTCTAGGGGATCGGGCGCCGGGCCCGGCCGCTCACCCTCCGCTTCCGGAGCGGCTGCGCCGGATCCGCCCCGTGATCACGACCGACCGTCGCCGAGGACCCGAACGGACGTCAGCGGATCAGGTGAGGACCGCCCCTCGACCGGCTTGCCGCGGACGCCCGCTCGGGTTGCTGCGGGACGGGTTCGGGACAGCGGAGCTGCCGTGCTCGGCGAGACTAAGCCTCGGGGGCCGTTTCGGGAGGGGGCCGCGGGAATGGAGCTCGGGTCGGACGACCGGGGTCGGACAGCCGGAGTCGGACAGCCGGGATCAGACGGCCCGGAGTCGGACGGCCCGGAGTCGGACGGCCCGGAGTCGGACGGCCCGGAGTCGGACGGCCCGGAAGCGCGGCTCGGACGGTGGTGGCGGGCGAAGAGGGCTGGCGACTCGGTCGGACGCGGCAACGCGACAGGAGCCGGGCAAGGACGCGTCGGGAGGGCGGCAGAACCGATGGCAAGCATGGCAGCGACTGGCGACGCGCGTGGCATCTGATAGCTCAGCGAGTGGCTGACGCCAGGCAAACCGCCATACAGACGAGTGCCTGACGCCGCGCCATGGCAAGCGGCCGCGGCGGGGTGCCGTGCCACGGCTGACCGGCAGGCGGAAAACAACGCGAGCGGTGCGGCTCTTGAGACGGCGGGCAAGGCGGCAGGCACAACCCGGCAACTGGCTGGCCATGCGACAAGCGCAATCCGGCAGGCAACTGGCGTCGCGGCAGGCACAACTCGGCGACTGGCTGAAGATGCGGCAGGCACAGGTCAGCGGCCAGCGAGCAACACGACGGGCACGATTCCGCAGGCAACACAGCCCGCGACAAGCGCAAACCGGCAGCGCAGAAGGCTGACGGCTGCCTGTGGCCCGCGAGGTGTGCGGAATTGTCATGACGACTGGCCTGATCTCTCTGTCGTGGCGGGTGCCGAGCGACCCCGGGCAAAGCTCTGGCGGCGTAAGGAGTCGATCGCGCGCCGAGCAAGCCGGAGCCAGCGCCGGTGAGATCCGGCGAACGCAGCCGCGGAGTCAGAGGCGGAAGAAGGTCGTCACCTGATGGAGAAGGTCGTCTTCCGAAGTCGCGGTGTCCACCTCGATCGCCCGCAACCCGAGCCGCGAAGTCTCCTCCCGGAGGCGGCTCGTGAACATCCGGTCCCGTTCGGCGAGGTTGCGGGCAGCCCTGGCCGGATCGCTGGTCCGCCACACGAAACCCTCCCCCGGTGCGCGCCGGGAGATCGCCGCGTGGCGGAAATCCGGCGTCGGCAACAGCCACACGGCCTGGTCCACGACGTCCAAAAACGGCTTCACCAGGTGCGGCAGCAGGCGGAAGCCGTCGACGACGACGCGAGGTTCTGGTGGCAGGCCAAGGAGGTCTTCGACGATCAGGCCGAAGCCCTCGCCGCGGAACCAGTGGAACGTCTCCAGCATGACGTCCGGAGAACGACGCACCCAGCGTTCGTCCATGTCCATGGACTGGAAGGTGTGCAGCAGCGGAGCCGAAGAAGGAGTCGTGCGGGCGGCGTGGGCGCGCATGGTGTCATCGGTCGCGTAGTGGCGCCAGCCGTAGCGGGTGGCGAGGCGGCGGGCGATCATCGATTTGCCCGCGCCGGGGGCGCCGCCGATCCAGCAGACGTGCCGGAGGTCCGCCATGGTCAGCGGTGGGCGGCCATCGCTGCCGTGTAGACGCAGACGGCGGCGGCAGTAGCCAGGTTGAGGCTTTCTGCCTTGCCGTACAACGGGATTCGGACTGCTTCGTCCACAGCGGACAAGACATCCGCGGGCAGACCGTGTGCTTCGTTGCCGAAGATCCAGGCCACCGGGTCTCCGAAGTGGACAGTCTCCAGCGAGGTCGACGCGTAGCCGTGCGCGGCCAGGGTCCGGAGGCCGGCCGAGCGCAGGGCTGTCAGGACCGACGGGATGTCGCGGGCGCGCGCCAGCGGGACGTGGAACGTGGAACCGGCGGCGGCGCGGACGCTTTTGCCGTTGTGCGGGTCGACGGTGTCGCCGGCCAGGACGACCGCGTCGGCACCGGCGGCGTCGGCTACCCGGATGACGGTGCCTGCGTTGCCGGGTTCGGCGACGTCTACCAGGACCACTACCAGCCGGGCCGAGGTCAGGACTGTCTCGAGTGGACGGTCGACCAGCGAGCAGACCGCGATGATTCCTTGCGGTGTCACGGTTTCCGACAGGCTCGCGGCCGCGCGTTCGGTGATCGGCGACACGCGGGGGGCAGCCTCCACCAGAGCAGGATGCGCGGCGGCGGCGCGTTCGGTGACGAAGAGTTCGTGCACCGTGCCATGAGAGAGCGCCGAGGTGACGGCGTTGACTCCTTCGGCCAGGAAACGGCCGGTTTTCTCGCGTTCCGCGCGCCGGGTCAGTTTGCGCGCGGCAACGACCCGGGGGGTCCGTTCGGTGAACGGATCCGCCCCGGGCCGGAAAATGCTGCCGGTCAGGCCGACTTCGCTTCGCCGGTCGTGACGTTCGCCTTGGCGAGCTCGGCGAGCGCGGTGAAGGCGGCGGCGTCGTTGACGGCGAGGTCCGCGAGGATCTTGCGGTCCACCTCGACACCGGCGGCCTTCAGGCCCTGGATGAACCGGTTGTAGGTGACGCCGTTGGCGCGAGCGGCCGCGTTGATGCGGGTGATCCACAGCTGGCGGAAGTCACCCTTGCGCGCACGGCGGTCGCGGTAGGCGTAGTTGAGCGAGTGGAGCGTCTGCTCCTTGGCCTTGCGGTACAGCCGCGAACGCTGGCCGCGGTAACCGCTGGCCAGTTCGAGAGTCGCGCGACGCTTCTTCTGGGCGTTGACCGCCCGCTTGACGCGTGCCACTGGTCCATCCTGTCGAATTCGGGGGGTCGAGGACCCCGGGGTGGTCGGGAAAGAGTGCGGGGCCTCAGCGGCCGAGCAGGCGCTTCACGCGGCCGACGTCGTTCTGGGCGACCTCGGTGGTGCCCTCGAGACGGCGGGTGAGGCGGTTGGACTTCTTCTCCATCAGGTGGCGACGGCCGGCCTTCTGGCGACGCAGCTTGCCCGAACCGGTCACGCGGATCCGCTTCGACGTGCCCTTGTGCGTCTTCATCTTCGGCATGCTTGTTGTCCTCTTCCGTGCGGCGGCACACCGGAGGACCCGGTGTGCCGCTGACTGTGCTGGTCGGCGCTGGGGCGCTACGCCTCGGGAGCCGGTTCGGCCGATTCGGCTTTCGCCGCCTTCGGCTTCACGTTCTTGTGCGGGGCCAGCACCATGATCATGTTGCGTCCGTCCTGCTTCGGCGACGATTCCACGAAGCCGAGCTCGGTGACGTCGTCGGCGAGCTTCTGCAGGAGCCGGAAACCGAGCTCCGGCCGGGACTGCTCGCGACCGCGGAACATGATCGTGACCTTGACCTTGTTGCCCGCCGCCAGGAACCGCGACACGTGACCCTTCTTGGTCTCGTAGTCGTGCTGGTCGATCTTCGGCCGCAGCTTCTGTTCCTTGATGACGGTCAGATGCTGGTTGCGTCGCGAGTCGCGGGCTTTCTGCGCGCTCTCGTACTTGAACTTGCCGAAGTCCATGAGCTTGGCCACGGGCGGGCGGGCCTGCGGGGCCACCTCGACGAGGTCGAGGTCCGCCTCCTGCGCAAGCCGCAGCGCATCCTCGATCCGGACGATGCCGACCTGCTCGCCGTTAGGGCCGACGAGCCGGACTTCCGGCACCCGGATGCGGTCGTTGATGCGTGTCTCGGAGCTGATGGGGCCTCCTTGGTCCGAGTGATGTTTTCTCGTTTCGACCTGGTGCCCACATGACTCAGGCCCCGCCTCCGGCTGCTGCCGGTGCACGGGGCCCGCTCTGTCTCCGATCGCGCCCGGCCGGAAGACCGAACGCTTCGCCTCCGCAGTACGCTGCCAGGACGGCATGCACCACTTCGGCGAGACCGGACCCGGACACCTCAGGCGGTGAGACGGGTGGGAGCGGGGCTCCACTTGCCGCCCCCGATCGCTCGGGAGCTGGTCGCACATGGAAGGGTACCAGACGTGTCTGAACAACCTTCGCCACCGCCCCCGTATTCCCCCGACGACCGCGGGCTCGAGGAGATCCCGAGCGTCGAGGTGATCAGCCGCGCCGCGGTGATGCTGCTGTCCGCGGGAGCCGAACGTCTCGGCCTCGCCGACGCCGACCCGGAGAACTCGCCGCACCGCGACCTCGACGAGGCGCGCCGCCTCATCACCGCGCTCGCCGGGCTCGTCACCGCCTCCGCCGAGTACCTCGGCCTGCACGCCGGGCCCCTTCGCGACGGGCTGCAGTCGCTGCAGAAGGCGTTCCGCGAGGCTTCGGTCGTGCCGGACCCGCCGGGCCAGGGGCCGGGCGAGAAGTACACCGGGCCGGTTTACTGAGCCCCGGCGTTCCAGGAATGAAGGACCCGCTCCGCGATCGCCGGGGCGGGTCCTCGTCATTTCCGGTGGGCGGTGCCGAGACATGCGGCATGGGAGCAGGACTGCGCGACACGACCCTGAAGCGGCAACACAGCGAGGTCTTCCACATTTCCAACGGGCGGCACCGATGGATGCGCTTACAAGCAGGGCTGCGCGGCCCGCGTGCTGAAGCATCAGCTCGCAGCGAGGTCCTAGCTACCTCCAGTGGGCGGGTGCCGAGGCATGCCGCACGGGTATCCCAAGCGGCTGGCCCCGTCGTTCCAGGCCATTGCCTCCCGCCGCCTCCGACATCTAACATGTTAGATGTGAGTGCACTCCCCAAGGTCTCCCGGCCGTTGCTGCGCGACGAGGCGTACGAGCGCATCCGGCACGCCATCATCGACGGCAGTCTCCCGCCGGGCACTCCCCTGCGCGACGCCGACCTCGCCGACCAGCTCGGGCTTTCCCGCGCCCCGGTCCGGCAGGCGTTGTTGCGGCTGGCGGAGGACCGGCTGGTCGTCTCGAAGCCGCAGAGTTACACGAGGGTCGCCGAGTTCGACGCTGGCGACGTTCGCGACGCGGTCCGGCTCGTCCGGGCGTTGCACGAGCTGGCTGTGCGCGAAGCGCTCCCCCGGCTCGGCCAACAGCAGATCGCGGAGATGCGTGAAGCGAACGACCGGTTTCGCGCGGCTGTCGCCGAAGGAGACGTCGGCAAGGCGATCGAGGCGGACGACGAACTGCACGACATCCCCGTGCGGGCATGCGGCAACCGGGCGGTCGCGGCGACGCTCGACCGGTACACGCCGTTGCTGCGCCGGCTCGAATACGCGCGGTTCAGTTCGCTGCCCGCGCATCGGTCGGTCGAGCGGCACGAGGAGCTCATCGCCGCGCTCGAAAGCGGCGACGAAAAAACCGCGGCGCACCTCACTTCCACGATTTGGACCGATCTCGAAGCCCTCCTGGAGGACGCGTGAGCCTGGCTGACTTTCCCCGTTTCCCGTTGCTGATCGGGCCTTCGCCGGTGCACCGGCTGGAGCGGCTCACCGAACACCTCGGCGGCGCGACCGTCTGGGCCAAGCGCGAGGACCTCAACTCCGGCCTCGCCTACGGCGGCAACAAGACGCGCAAGCTCGAGTACCTCGTCGCCGACGCGCTCGCCAAGGGCGCGGACACGCTCGTCTCGATCGGCGGCGTCCAGTCGAACCACACGCGGCAGGTCGCGGCCGCGGCGGCGCGGGCCGGGATGAAAGCCGTGCTGGTGCAGGAAAGCTGGGTCGACTGGGCCGATCCGCTGCACGACAAGGTCGGCAACATCCAGCTGTCGCGGATCCTCGGCGCGGACGTCCGACTCGTCGACGCCGGGTTCGGCATCGGGTTCAAGGAGAGCTGGGAACAGGCGCTGACGGAGGTCGAGGAGAACGGCGGCACGCCGTACGCGATCCCTGCCGGGGCGTCGGATCACCGGCTCGGCGGGCTCGGGTTCGCGAACTGGGTGCTGGAACTTGAGGAACAGGAACGCGAACTCGGCGTTTTCTTCGACACCGTCGTGGTTTGCTCGGTCACCGGGAGTACGCAAGCCGGGATGATGGCCGGGGCGGCGGTGAGCGGGAAGCCGCGGCGGATCCTGGGGATCGACGCGTCGGCGAAGCCGGATGAGACGCGCGAGCAGATCGGGCGGATCGCGAAGAGCACGGCGGAGCTGGTCGGGGCCGGGCCGGTTGAGGACGCGGAACTCGACGAGCGGTATCACGCTGGGGTGTACGGGATTCCGGATGAGCGGACGCTGGAGGCGATCCGTACTGCGGCCCGGTTCGAGGGGATGATCACTGACCCGGTGTATGAGGGGAAGTCGATGGCCGGGCTCATTGATCTCGTGCGCAGCGGGGAGATTGAGCGGGGGTCCACCGTGTTGTACGCGCATCTTGGCGGGCAGCCCGCGATCAACGCGTATACCAGCGTGCTCGGCTGAACACCCTCGTGAGTGGCGATCACGGTTAGAACCGTGATCGCCACTCACGACTCAGTCGAGAACGGCGAGCACGTCGATCTCGACCAGGAGACCGGCGGGCAGCCCGACGTACACCGTGGTGCGGGCCGCGTGCGGGGCCTCGCCGATCAGCTCGTTGTAGACCTCGTTGAACGCGGCGAAGTGGCTGGTGTCGGTGAGGTACACGCGCACCATCACCGCGTCCGCGAAGCTCGAGCCCGCTTCTTCGAGCAGCGCGGTGAGGTTCTTGAACACCTGCCGGGTCTGGCTCACGACATCGTCGCCGACGATCTCGTTCGTGGCCGGGTCGAACGCGACCGCGCCGGCGACCTGCAGGATGTTCCCCTTGCGGACGGCCTGCGAGAAGTTCGCCGGCGGCTTCGGCGCGTTCTCGCTGGTGATCGCCGTCTTGCCCATCATTGCCCCTTTCCGTTCCCCGTCCATCCACTGTGGACGGAAGCTTTTTCCGTGGCGGCCAGCAGCTCGGGCACGAGCGCCAGCAGCCCGTCGTAGTCCAGCAGCACCTTCGGCACCGACATCGATGCCGCGGCGAGCACTTCGCCGCCCGCGCCGCGCACCGGCGCGGAAATGCAGTGGATGAAGTCCTCGTGCTCGGCATTGTCCACCGCGTACCCGCGCTCAGCGACCTGGTCCAGCTCGGCCAAGTACGCCTCGGGCGTCCTGATGGTGTTGGCGGTGAGCACGACGTAGTCGATCGCGCGGGCGATCTCCTCGCGTTTCGGCCGCGGCAGCGCCGCGACGAGCACCTTGCCGACCGCGGTGCAGTGCAGCGGCGCGCGTTTGCCGACCCGCGAGTACATCCGGACCGCGTGGTGTCCCTCGAATTTGTCGATGTACACCACCTCGCCGTCCTCATAGGACGCCAGGTGCACGGTGTGCCCGGTGCGCAGATTCAGCTCGGCGAGCGCGTCGTGCGAACTGCGCCGGACGTCGCGGTCTTCGAGCGCCTGGTTGGCGAGATCGAAGAGCGCGCTGCCGAGCCGGTAGTGCCGGGCTCCTTCGCGTCGCACGAAATGGTGCGATTCGAGCGTGCGCAGGAGCCGTAAAACGGTCGTCTTGTGCACGCCGACCTCTTCGGCCAGCTCGTCGAGCGTCTTGCCGCCGCGGGCGAGACCGCCCAGCAGCGTCAGCGCGCGGTCGAGACTTTGGCTCACGTGGCCACCACTCCCTCTCCGGTGAGCCGGACGGAACTCCAGCTGTCGGCGTCCGCCTGCACCAGCTGCAGCACGACGGCCTCGGCCAGCGGCACGCCGACGTCGTCCTGCGTCAACAGTGTCGCCGCGGCTTGCAGGTGACCGCGCCGAAGCCTGGTCAGCGGATCGGCGCCGCGCAGAGTCGCGGCCAGGAATCCAGCGGCGAAGGCATCTCCGGCGCCGACCGGCTCCACGACATCAACCCGGAGCGCGGGCGAGAACAGCGGTTCGGCCGAGCCCTCGACGAGCGTCGCGCCGCGTTCCCCGTGCTTGACCACGAGCGTGCGCGGGCCAGGCAGAAGAGCGCGCAGCTGTACCGGATCGCCGGTGCCCCACACGCGTTCCGCCTCGTCGTCGCCGGTCAGCACCAGATCGGCTTTCCCGGCCAGTTCGGCGAGCACGGACTGGTCACGTCCGGTCCAGAGCGCGGGCCGGTGGTTGACGTCGAACGACACGAGCAGGTCGCCGCGCGGCCGGTCGAGCAGCGCGCGGACGAGCGCGAGGCAGCTGTCGGAAAGCGCGGGCGTGATCCCGGAAAGGTGCAGCACGCGAACGCCGGAGAAGTCCAGCCGGGACACCAGCTCCGGGCCCATGCCGGACGCGGCGGAACCCGAGCGGTAGTAGCGGACCGGACTGCCGCCCGCGCCGCTTTCCTTCACGTACAGCCCGGTCGGGCGGGTCGGGTCGACTACGACTCCGCGCACGTCCACGCCCGCCGACGCGATCTCGCGGACGAGCGCGCGGCCGAACGGGTCGTCGCCGACCGCGCTGACCCATCCGCTCGGCACGCCGAGCGCGGGCAGGTGGCACGCGACGTTCGACTCGGCGCCGCCGATGGTGCGCAGCCAGGTGCGCACCTCGTCCGGCGGGCCGGGTTCGGCGGGCACGAACAACGCCATCGACTCGCCGATGCAGAGCACTTCGGGCGACCCAGTCGGACTGCTGGTCACTGACGTCCCTTCCCCGTTGACCTGTGGCGACCCGGATGCTACACCTATGCAACGCATTTTGCGCAACGTCCGTTGCAAGATACGCAACCGAGGTCCTGAATGAACAGCAACGCCGCTCTCACCGCCGCCGTCCGAGCCGGGCGCGGCGAACGGATCGACTGGCGCTTCCGCGCGCTCCCCCCGGCCCTGTCCGGGCTCACCCTCGACGAAGCCGCGGCCCGCCGCGCCAAGCTCTTCGACGACGGCTTCTTCGGTCCGTTCGTGGTCATCGACGCGGCCGCGATGGAGCACAACCTCGCCACCATGGCCCGCTGGTGTGCCGAACGCGGGATCGCGCTCGCGCCGCACGGCAAGACGACGATGGCGCCGGAACTGTTCGCCCGGCAGCTGGAGCACGGCTCGTGGGGCATCACCGCCGCGAACGCCGGACACGTGCGGATCTACCGCGCGTTCGGCGTTCCGCGAATCCTCCTGGCGAACCAGCTCGTGGACCCGTCCGCGCTGCGCTGGCTGGCCGGCGAGCTGGCGGCGGATCCGGACTTCGAGTTCGTCTGCTGGGTCGACTCGGTGCGCAGCGTGGAGCTGATGACCGAGGCGCTCGCCGGTGCCGAGCGGCCGGTCGATGTGCTGGTGGAGCTGGGCGGCGAAGGCGGCCGCACCGGTGTCCGCGATGCGGCGACCGCGCTTGCCGTCGCTGAGGCTGCAGCGAAGAGCCCCGTGCTGCGGCTGCGGGGCACCGGTGGTTACGAAGGTGCGCTTTCGCACCACACCGACGAAGCGGCGCTGACGAAGATCAGTTCCTATGTGGACAGTCTGCGCGACGCGACGGTTACGTTCGCGGAGAAGGGTTTGCTTGCCGACGGCCCGGTGTACGTCACCGCGGGCGGCAGCGCGTACTTCGACCGCGTTGTGGACGAGCTGACCAAGCCGTGGCCGGACGGTCTCGACGTGATCCCGATCCTGCGCAGCGGCGCGTACCTCACGCACGACGACGGCTTCTACCGCGAGATCTCGCCGCTCGGCGAACACCCGCGCATCTCCGGTGTCGACAGCTTCCGTCCTGCGCTGCACGCGTGGGCGCAGGTGACGTCGAAGCCGACTCCGGAGCTGGCGCTGCTCACCGCGGGCAAGCGCGACCTGCCGTACGACGAAGGCATGCCGGAGCCGCAGCTGCTGCGCAAGGACGGCGTGGTCACCGAACTGACCGGGCACGCCGTCCCGAAGCTCAACGACCAGCACGCGTTCCTCGAACTGCCGGAAGGGTCCCCGGTCGAGGTCGGCGACTGGATCCGGCTCGGTTTGTCGCATCCGTGCACGACGTTCGACAAATGGTCGCTGCTGCCGGTCGTGGACGACGACGGCGAGACGGTCGTCGACTTCGTGCGGACGTGGTTCTGATGGATCTCGTGATCCGCGGCGCCCGAGTCGCCGACGGAACCGGGGCCCCGCTGGAAATCCGCGACGTCGGCATCACCGGCGACCGCATCGCCGACGTCGCCGCGCCGGGAGACCTGACCGCGCCGCGCGTGCTCGACGCGACCGGGCAGGTCCTCTCCCCCGGCTTCATCGACATGCACTCGCATTCGGACCTGCAGGTGCTCGCCAACCCGGATCACCTGGCGAAGATCAGCCAGGGCGTGACCACCGAGGTGCTGGGCCAGGACGGGCTCTCGTACGCGCCGGTCAACGACGAGGTTCTCGCGAGCCTGCGCCAGCAGCTGGCCGGATGGAACGACGACCCGGCCGGGTTCGACTGGAACTGGCGTTCGGTCGGCGAGTACCTCGACCGGCTGGACCAGGGCATCGCGACGAACGCCGCGTACCTGGTCCCGCAGGGCACGGTGCGGATGCTGGTGGTCGGCTGGGACGACCGGCCCGCCACGGACGCCGAGCTGGCGCGGATGCAGGAACTCGTCGCGACCGGGCTGGCGGAAGGCGCGTTCGGGCTCTCGTCCGGGCTGACCTACACGCCCGGGATGTACGCGACCACCGAGGAACTGGTCGAGCTGTGCCGCGTCGTCGGCGAGCGCGGCGGTTACTACAGCCCGCACCACCGCAGCTACGGCGCGGGCGCGCTAGAGGCGTTCGCGGAGATGGTCGACGTCTCGCGCCGCTCCGGCTGCCCGCTGCACCTCGCGCACGCGACGATGAACTTCTCCGTCAACAAGGGCAAAGCGCCGGATCTGTTGCGGCTGCTGGACAACGCGCTCGACGACGGCTGCGACATCACCCTCGACACATACCCGTATCTGCCCGGCGCGACCTATCTGTCAGCACTGCTGCCGAGCTGGTCTACTGAAGGCGGCTTGGAACCGACACTCGCTCGACTGTCCGATCCGGACACTCGCGAACGGATCCGGGCGGAGATCGAAGAGTCCGGTTCGGACGGTGCGCACGGCGTGCCGATCGACTGGGACGCCATCGAAATCAACGGCGTCCGTCGCGAGGAAAACGCCGCGCTGGTGGGACACAGCGTCCTCGCTTCCGCGCGCACCGCCGGGAAACCCCCGGCCGAGCTGTATTTCGACACGCTGATCGACGAAAAGCTCGGCACGTCCTGCCTCATGCACGTGGGGCACGAGGAAAACGTGCAGGCCATCATGCGGCACCGCACGCACACCGGCGGCTCGGACGGCCTGCTGGTCGGCGCGCGCCCGCACCCCCGCGCGTGGGGCACTTTCCCGCGGTACCTCGCGCGTTACGTCCGCGAACTGGGCGTTCTCGAACTGGCCGATTGCGTCGCGCACCTCACCGGGCGCGCGGCACGGCGGCTGGGGCTGTCCGACCGGGGCCTCGTGCGTCCCGGGCACGCAGCCGATCTGGTGCTCTTCGACCCGGACACGGTCGCCGACACCGCGACGTTCGACAATCCGCGGCAACCCGCCGCGGGCCTCTCCCACGTCTTCGTCAACGGCGTCGCCGCCCTCGAAGACGGAACCCCCACCGGCGCGCTCGCCGGGCATTCCCTTCGCCATCCCCGGAGTCGACGATGATTCACTGGCTGCAGACCAGCACGGCCGGTCTGCTCACGCTGGCCGCGGTATCCATCGCGGTGCTGCTTTTCCTCATCATCAAGGTGAAGGTCGAACCGTTCATCGCCTTGATCGTGGTGGGCCTGCTCACCGCGCTGGCCGCGGGCGTGCCGGTCGGCACCCTGGTCGGCACCGCCCAGAAAACCTCGGATTCGCTGCTGGAGAAGGGTTTCGGCAGCATTCTCGGGCACATCGCGGCGATCATCGGACTGGGCACCCTGCTCGGGTCGATCCTGGAGAAATCCGGCGGCGCGCGCGTGCTCACCGCCGCGTTGCTGCGGACGTTCGGCGAGAAACGCGCCCCGCTCGCCATGGGTCTTTCCGGGCTCATTTTCGGCATCCCGGTGTTCTTCGACATCGGCATTTTCGTGCTCGCGCCGCTGGTTTACGCCGCGGCGAAGCAGGGCGGCCGGTCGATCGTGCTGTACGCGATGCCGTTGCTGGCCGGGCTTTCCATCACGCACGCCTTCATCCCGCCGCACCCGGGCCCGGTCGCCGCGGCCGGGCTGCTGCACGTCGATCTCGGCTGGCTGATCCTGATGGGCGCGGTCTGCGGCATCCCGGCCTGGTTCATCGGCGGCATCCTGTACTCGACGTGGATCGGCAAGCGGGTGAACGTGCCGCTGGCCGAGGACTTCGCGAAGCTCGCCGGCGAAGAGGGCGAGCAGGAGGGCCCCGCGCCGTCGCTCAAGCTGGTCGCCGGGATCATCGCGGTTCCGCTGGTGCTGATCCTCGTGGGCACGTTCGGCAGCATCCTGCTGCCCAAGGGGTCCACCGGCGCGGGTATCGCGGCGTTCCTCGGCACGCCGGCCATCGCGTTGACCATCGCGACCCTGCTCGCGTCGTGGCTGCTCGGCCGCCGTCGCGGGATGAGCGGCGCGGATCTGGCCCAGCTCTCCGCCAACGCGCTGCGTCCGGTCGCCATGATTCTTCTGGTGGTCGGCGCGGGTTCGTTCTTCGGAGCGGTGTTGTCCGCCACCGGAATCGGCAAGGCGGTAGCCGGTTCTCTAGGCGACGCCGGGCTTCCGGTGCTGCTGGCGGCGTACATCATCAGCTGCGGCATGCGCATCGCCCAGGGTTCGGCGACGGTGGCGATCGTGACCACGAGCGGCATTGTCGCGCCGACGGTGATGGATCTGCATTATTCGCAAGCACAACTGGCGCTCGTGGTCGTCGCGATCTCGGCCGGGTCGATCATCGCCTCGCACGTGAACGACGGCGGATTCTGGATCGTGTCCCGCTACTTCGGGCTGACCGTGACGCAAACCCTGAAAACCTGGACGGCTTTGGAAACAGTCCTTTCCTTGAGCGGTTTCGGTGTGGCAGCATTGGTGATGGCATTGGTCTGAACCACATCGGCACATGTTCCGGGGGTATTCGATGACCGAGATTTCCCGTCGCACGTTCGTCGGAGCGGTCGGCGCGGCCGGGGCCGCCGCCGTGGTGGGCGCACAGCTCGCCACGGCAGCACCCCGACCGCGCGCGGCCGCGACGGTGTACGTCGGCAGCTACACCAACAGCGCACCGGCGGGCCACGGACTCGACGTCACCCAGCGAGCGGCCGGAAGCCCCGCGCTCACGCCGGTGCGCACCGTTCCGAAGCTGACCGACGTCTCCTGGTTCGACCGCACTCGCGACGGCCGGATCCTGTACGTCACCAACGAAAACGAGGGCGCGGAGACCGGCACGGTGTCCGCATTGGACATCTCCGACCCGACCCGGCCGAAGCTGCTCGGGTCGACATCCTCCAAGGGCGGTTCGCCCACACACCTTTCGGTGCACCCGAGCCAGAAGTACGTGCTGGCCGCCAACTACGACTCCGGCAGCGTCGTCGTGCTGCCGATCAAGTCCGACGGCAAGCTCGGCGCGGCCACTGACCTGCAGCAGCACCAGGGCAAGGAGCCGCACGCGCACCAGGTGGTCACCGACCCGTCCGGCAAGTGGGTGCTCGCGGTCGACCTCGGCACCGACTCGGTGTACGTCTACTCGTTCGACACCGGCAAGGGAAAGCTGAAGCTGCACAAGCAGATCACCCTCCCCGCCGGTGCCGGGCCGCGACACCTGGCGTTCCACCCGAACGGAAAATTCGCTTACGTCGCGCAGGAACTGCGGCCGGAGATCACCGTCGCCAGCTGGGAGTCCGCCACCGGCACGTTCAAGCCGATCGCCGTGGTACCGGCCGTTCCCCCGGGCAGCACCGGTGAACTGTTCCCCGGCGAGATCACCGTGTCGCGGGACGGGAAGTTCGTCTACGCCACCGTCCGCGGCCCCAACACCGTCGCCACCTTCACCGTCGCCGACGGCGGGGCCGGGCTCACCCTGGTCTCCTCGGCGGCCTCCGGCGGCAACTGGCCGCGCCACCTCGCGCTGGACCCGGACGAGAAGTGGTTCTACGTCTCGAACCAGCGCTCCGGCACGGTCACCTGGCTGCCGCGCGACCCGGCCACCGGCCTTCCCGGCAAGTCCGCGGGCTCGCTCGCCGTCCCGAACGTCAATTCTGTCTTCTTCGTCTGAGAAAAACCGGGGCTGTCACGCCGCACAGCCCCGTCTTTTCCGGTCTCCGACCGGTCCCCGCGACAGGAGTCACCGATGAAGCTGCGTTCTGTCCTGCCCGCTGTCGCCACGCTGGCGTTGCTCGCCGCGTGTGCGCCCACCCAATCCGGCCCGGCCGCGTCCGGCGGAAACCAGACCGACGGCACCCTCAGAGTCTGGCTGTTCGACGAGGCGAACCGTGCGCCGAAGGAGGCCGCGGTCAAGGAAGCGATCACCGAGTTCGAGGCCAGCCACGCCGGGGTGAAGGTCGACGTGCAGTGGGTCCCGGTCGAAGGCCGCGCGGACAAGTTCTCTGGCGCGTTCAACGACCCGTCCAACGCCCCCGACGTCGCCGAATTCGGCAACACCGACGTCTCCAGCTACGCGCAGACCGGCGCGCTGTCCGACCTCACCAAGGACATCTCGAACTGGTCGGACGGCAAAGACCTGCTCCCGTCCGTTGTGGACACCGCGAAAGCCAACGGCAAGATCTACGGCATTCCCTGGTACACCGGCATCCGCGCGTTGTACTACCGCACCGACGTCTTCGCCGAACTCGGCCTCAAGCCGCCCACGACGCTGGCCGAGCTGACCGACGACGCGCGCAAGATCCGCGAGAAGAAGCCGGATCTGTACGGCATCGCCACCGGCGGCAAGTACACCTACGCGATGCTGCCGTTCATCTGGGCCAACGGCGGCGATCTGGCCAAACAGGACAATGGCAAGTGGACGTCCACTGTGGACTCCGCGCAGGCCAAGGCAGGCGTCACCGCGTACGCGAACCTGATCAAGGACGACATCTGCCCGCCCTCGGCCTGCGCCAACCTCACCGGCACGCAGAGCGTCACCGCGTTCGCCGGCGGCAAGGCGGGCATGGTGATCGGCGGCGACTTCAACCGCAAGGCCGTCGAAAAAGGCTCGGTGAAGGGAAAGTACGCGATCATGCCGCTGCCCGGCACCGCCCCGGGTTCGGTCGCGCCCGCGTTCGCCGGCGGCAACCTGCTCGGCGTGTTCGGCGCGAGCCAGCGCCACGGTCTCGCGGTGCAGTTCGCCGAACTGCTGGCCGGCATCAAGTACCAGGAGAAGATGTACGCGGCGATGGGCAACCTGCCCACTCTCGCGTCGGTGCAGAAGAAGCTCGCCGCCAGCGACCCGACGCTCAAGGCCTTTGTGGACACTCTGAGCGCGGGCACGAAATTCGTGCCGAGCACCCCGGCGTGGTCCAAGATCGACAGCCAGAACGTGCTGCCCACCGCCGTGCAGCAGATCGCGACCGGCGGCAAGGACGCGAACGCCGCGCTGGCCGACGCCGCCGCGGCGATGAACAAGAACTTCGGCTGACCCGTGGCCGCAGTCCGTTCCGCGACCGTCCGCCGCGACGGCCGCGCGGCCCTCCTGTACCTGCTGCCCGCCGGAATCCTGCTCGGCGCGCTGCTGGTGTACCCGATTTACCAGCTGGTCGTGATCTCGCTCTACGACTACGGCCAGCCGCAGGCGGCGGGCGCGGCCCCGCTGGTGTTCCTCGGCCTCGACAACTACGTCAACCTGCTCGCCGACGTCCAGTTCTGGACGGTGCTCGGCAAGACGGTCGGGTTCGCCGCGGCCTGCGTGATCGGCAGCCTGGCCGTCGGCACGGCGCTGGCCGTGCTGGCGAGCCGGGTCCGCTCGTTCCCGCGCACGCTGCTGTTCCTGGCGGCGCTCGGCGCGTGGGCGACCCCGGCGATCGCCGGCTCGTACGTCTGGCTGTTCCTCTTCGACACCGATTTCGGCCTGGTCAACGAGGTGCTCTCGGGCATCGGGTTCACCGGGATGGCGCACCATTCCTGGATGTTCGGCACCTTCGGGACGTTCGGGCTGGTCGCCGCCGAGGTGATCTGGTGCTCGTTCCCGTTCGTCATGGTCACCATGTACGCCGGGATCAGCGGGGTGCCGAAGGAGACGCTGGAGGCGGCGGCGCTCGACGGCGCGTCGGTCTGGCGCACCACGCGGTCGGTGATCCTGCCCGCGGTGCGGCCGCTGCTCACCATCGCGACCGTGCAGTCGATCATCTGGGACTTCAAGGTGTTCACCCAGATCTACGTGATGACCAACGGCGGCGGCATCGCCGGGCGGAACCTGATCCTGAACGTCTACGCCTACCAGCAGGCGTTCGCCGGGCAGGAGTACGGGCTCGGCTCCGCGATCGGGGTCGTGATGACCTTGCTGCTGCTGTCGATCACCGGACTTTACGTCCGGTCCCAGCGCCGGAGTGCCGCATGGCTGTGAAAGTGCGCCGCCCCGCGCGGCTCGTCGCCGAAATCGTGACCGTGGTGATCGCCGGGATCGTGGCGTTCCCGCTGTACTGGATGGTGCTGTCGGCCTTCAAACCGGCGGGCGAAATCCAGTCGGCGCATCCGAAACCGTGGACGTTCGCGCCTTCGCTGGACAGTTTCCGGCGCGTGCTCACGGTTTCCGGATTCGGCCGGTTCTTCCTCAACAGCCTCGCCGTCGCGGTGGTCGTGGTGCTGCTGTCACTGGTGCTGTCGTTCCTTTCCGCGGTGGCGCTGACGCGATTCCGGTTCCGCGGCCGCGGAATGCTGCTGGTGATGATCCTGGTCGCGCAAATGGTTCCAGTGGAGGCGCTCACCATTCCGCTGTTCTTCCTGATGCGCTCGGTCGGCGGCGCCGTGCCGGCGTTCGGGCTCAACGAACTGGGCTCGCTCGTGCTGGTGCACCTGGCGTTCAGCCTGCCGTTCGCGATCTGGATGCTGCGCGGATTCGTCGCCGCGGTGCCCGCCGAACTGGAGGAAGCGGCCACTTTGGACGGTGCGTCGCGGATGCGGTTCACCTGGCAGATCCTGTTCCCGCTCGTCGCGCCCGGGCTCGTGGCGGTGAGCGTGCTCGCGTTCATCCACGCGTGGAACGACTTCCTGTTCGCCAAGACGTTCATCATCTCCAAGACCGAAAACCAGACTCTGCCGCAGGCGATCCTGGTGTTCTTCAAACCGGAGGACACCGACTGGGGCGCCGTGATGGCCTCGTCCACCCTGATGACGATCCCCGTGCTGGTGTTTTTCGTGCTGGTGCAACGGAGGCTCGTCGGCGGGACGGCCGGGGCCGTGAAGGGATGACCATGTCCGGTTTCGACGCTCTCCTCCCCCGCCCGGTGTCCGCGGAAGCGGCGCCCGGCACCTGCCCGTGGCCCGCTCCGGTGAAGGTCCGCACCGCCGCCGACCTCCCCGCCGAGAGCTACCGGCTCACGATCGCGCCCGACGGCGTCACGCTCGACGCGGCCGACTCCGCGGGCGAGTTCTACGGCCGCCAAACCCTGTGCCAGCTGGCCGGTCCGGACGCGTTCCGGGCCGCATCGATCCACAATGGACCGGTCGAGCTACCGTGCGGGACGATCACCGACCATCCGCGATTCGCCTGGCGCGGCTGCCTTTACGACGTCTCGCGGCACTTCCGGACGAAGGCCGAGGTGCTGCGGTTCGTCGACCTGCTGGCCGCGCACAAGCTGAACGTGCTGAACCTGCACCTCACCGACGACCAGGGCTGGCGGATCGAGACGCCGGAATTCCCCCAGCTCACCTCCGTCGGCGGCTGGCGGAAATCGTCGATGGTCGGCAGGCACGACGGCCCCGAGCGCGACGGCCGCCCGCACGGCGGTTACTACACTGTGGACGATCTGCGGGAGATCGTCGCTTACGCCGCGTCTCGGGCCGTCACGGTGGTGCCCGAAGTGGACATTCCCGGGCACGCCCGAGCCGCCATCACGGCGTACCCGGAACTCGGACCGGCTACCGATACCCCTTGGGAGGTCTGGACTTCCTGGGGCATCAGCACCTCGCTGCTGGATCCGTCGGAGTCCACTCTGGACTTCTTCCGCAAGGTCTTCGACCACGTGCTGGACATCTTCCCGTCCAAGGTGATCGCGCTCGGCGGCGACGAGGTGCCCGGCGTGACCGAGGCACACCACCAGTTCGTCCGGGCGATCGCGGACCACCTCGTCGCGCGCGGGCGCACGCCGATGGGCTGGGACGAGGTCCTCGACGGCGGCGACCTGCCGACGATGGTGATCGGCGTGTGGCAGGACCGCGAACGGGCTTCGCTGGCGTTGAAGGGCGGGCACGAAGTGGTGCTCTGCCCCGAGGACGGCGTGTACCTCGACCACCGGCAAAGCGACCATCCGGACGAACCGATCCCGGTCGGGTACCTGCAGGACCTCGAGCATTTCTACGGTTTCGAGCCCCAATCCGGGCCGCGCGTGCGCGGGGTCCAGGCGCAGCTGTGGTCCGAGCACCTGGACACCGTGCGGCGGACGGATTACGCGGCGTTCCCGCGACTGTCGGCGTTCGCCGAGGTCGCGTGGAGCAGCGGACCGCGCGACTACGCGGAATTCCTCCCCCGGCTGCGGGAGCACCACATGCCGCGGCTGGACGCGCTCGGCGTGGAGTACCGGCCGCTCGACGGTCCGCACCCGTGGCAGACCCGGCCGGACGCACCGGGGCGTCCTCGCTGATCCCCGGCCATCCGCAAAAGACCTCAGCCTCGCCACAATGCCGTCGTGCGCGCGGCTTTGCAGTCCGTGAGGGGAACCCTGAGGGAATCAGATTCCCTCAGGGCAGCGTGACCCATCGTGACATTCCCGTTATCTTCCCGGTGCTTCCTGACAGGGAAGACTCGCAGGCTGTG
>NZ_JBSFNS010000081.1:0-37432 GCF_053587275.1 Amycolatopsis sp. NPDC003676 | reverse complement strand
CCTTGGTCCTGCGGTCCTGTGCCGCCCCAATGTGGCATTGGGTGCGTCAGACGCACCGAACGCCACATTGGGTGCGCCACATGCACCCAACGCCACATTGGGTGCGCCACATGCACCCAATGTGGCATTGGGGCGGAACTGGGCGAGCCGGGGCGGAGAGGGCCGGGGCGGGGCGGGCGGAGGAAGCGGAGGGGAAGAGGCGGAGCGGAGCCCGCGGGCGGGGCTACTTCTCCGCGCTGAGCCGCTGCACCACCGGGACCAGGTCCGAAGCCAGCACCTGTCGCAGGAACACCGCGGCCACCCGGTGCTGTTTGTCCAGCACCAGCGTCGACGGGATGATGTTGCGCGGATACCCGGCCAGCTGCAGCAGCACGCGTCCGGACGGGTCCCAGATCGACGGGTACGTCAGGCCGCGGTCGCGCACGAAGTCCTGTGCCACGTCGCGCGCCGGGTCGCGGACGTCGAGTCCGATGACCTGGGCGCCGAGCGGGGCCATCTGCTTGCTCGCGGTCTCCAGCTCTGGCGCTTCGGCGCGGCACGGGCCGCACCACTGGCCCCACAGGTTGATCACCAGCGGCTTGCCCGGGAAGTCCTCGATCGAGAGCTGTTTGCCCTCGTGCATCAGGTCGTCGCCGGCCAGCGTCGGGGCCTTTTGGCGCTCGTTCACCGGGTAGGTGATGTCGACCTTGCCGCCGGGCGAGACGAAGGTGAAGGTGCCGCCCGAGACGACCGCGTCTTTGCCGGTCGAGCAGCCCGTCACGACCAGCGCGGCGGCCAGCAACACCCCGAGCAGCCGCCGTTTCATGCGCCGGTCACCTTGGGGTCGGTGGTGCCCGCGGGCTCGCTGTAGACGATCTCCAGCAGCTCCTCGCCGTCGAAGACCAGGCTGGTGAGCGACGCGAGCGAGCACTGCCGCTGCCGTGGGTCGTGCCACAGCCGCTTCGCTTCCAAGAAGCGGCGAAGCGTCCAGATCGGCAGCTGGTGCGACACACACAGCGCTTCGCGCCCTTCGGCCTTTACGCGCGCACGGTGCACCGCGCCGAGCATGCGGTGGGCGATCTCGACGTACGGCTCGCCCCACGACGGCTTAAAGGGATTCACCAGGTGCGGCCACGCTTTCGGCTGCCGCAGCGCGCCGTCGCCCACTGCCACGCGCTGGCCTTCGAAGACGTTCGCCGCTTCGATCAGACCTTCGTCCGTAGCGATGTCGAGACGGTGCGCGCCCGCGATCGGCGCCGCGGTCTCCTGCGCGCGCTGAAGCGGCGAAGCGACGACGTACGCGAGGTCGTGTCCAGCGACCGCCTCGGCGACAGTGAGCGCCTGACGCTGCCCGCGCTCCGACAGCCGGAAGTTCGGCAGCCGCCCGTAGAGGATCTTCTCCGGGTTGTGGACCTCGCCGTGCCGCAGCATGTGGACGACGGTGGTCACGGCTTAACCGCCTCAGCCGCCGCGCGCGCTGCTGCCGGCAACGCGGCTTCGATGACGGCGAACGCTTCGTCGTCCATCGCGGCGTTCACGAACCACGCCTCGTACGCGCTCGGCGGCGGGTACACGCCCGCTTCGAGCAGCGCGTGGAAGAAGGCCGGGAAGCGCCAGGTCTCAGTGGCCTGCGCGTCCGCGTAGTTGCGTACGGGCTTGTCAGTGAAGAAGACGCTCACGAGGTTGCCCGCGTACTGCACGGTGTGCGTGACGCCCGCTTCGCTGAGCGCCTTGTCGAAAAGCCCGCCGAGCCGCTTCGCGTTGGCATCGAGCTTCGCGTACACAGCGTCGTCGGCTTCGCGCAGCGCGGTGAGACCGGCAGCGACTGCGACGGGGTTACCGGACAGCGTGCCTGCCTGATAGACGGGACCGCCGGGCGCGAGCTTCGCCATGATGTCCGCGCGACCGCCGAACGCCGCTGCGGGCAGCCCGCCGGACATCACCTTGCCGAAGGTGTAGAGGTCGCCGGCCACGCCTTCGAGGCCGAACCAGCCGGCGCGCGAGACGCGGAAGCCGGTCATCACCTCGTCCATGATCAGCAGCGCGCCGTTTTCGTGCGCGAGGTCACGCAGTGCGGCGTTGAAGCCGGGATCCGGCGGCACCGCGCCCATGTTGCCCGCAGCCGCTTCGGTGATCACCGCGGCGATCTGGCCCTCGTTCTCCGCGAAGGACTCCCGGAGCGCGTCAAGATCGTTGTACGGCAAGACAATCGTGTCCGCAGCCTGCGCGCCGGTGACACCCGGCGAGGTCGGCAGGCCAAGCGTCGCGACCCCGGAACCAGCTTCGGCGAGCAGCGCGTCGACGTGGCCGTGGTAGCAGCCGGCGAACTTCACGATCTTGGCGCGGCCGGTGAACCCGCGAGCCAGCCGGATGGCGCTCATCGTGGCTTCGGTGCCGGAGTTGACCAGCCGGACCTGCTCGACCGGACCGACCCGGCCGATGATCTCCTCGGCCAGTTCGACCTCGCCGATGGTCGGTGTGCCGAAGGAAAGCCCGTGCTCCGCGGCCTCGCGGGCGGCGGCCACCACCTTCGGGTGCGCGTGCCCGAGGATCATCGGGCCCCACGAGGAGACGAGGTCGACGTAGCGGTTGCCGTCGGCGTCCCACAGATACGGGCCCTCGCCGCGGACCATGAACCGCGGCGTGCCGCCGACCGAGTTGAAGGCGCGCACCGGCGAGTTCACCCCGCCCGGAACGGCTGCCTTGGCGCGTGCGAACCATGCTTTGGACTGCTCGGTGCCAGTGCTCACCGCCCCAGTCTTGCAAATCCTCCGTTCGGGTGTCGGCGGCGCCCAAGCTGCCACCCGATTGCCACCCGGCACACCGGTCCACTCGCTCTTAAGATGGGCGCGCATGGACGGGGCGAGCCATGGAGGAGACGTGACGGCGCCCACACACCGCCGGAACCCGTGGCTGATGCTCGCGGTGTTCTTCGGGCTGGTCGGCGTCATCGCGCTGGTGGGAGCGCTGGCCGCGACGACCGCGCCGGACGCCTACAACCGGTACGTGCTGCCGGAGTGGGCCCCGCCCTCGTCGCTGTTCAGTCCGGTGTGGACGGTCCTGTACGTCGTGCTCGCCTTCGCCGGCTGGGTTTATTGGCGCACTGACGGCGAGAACCAGGGCTTCGCCGCGTACGGCATCGGCCTGCTGTTCAACCTGATGTGGATCTCGCTGTTCTTCGCGGGCGGCTCCACGCAGGTCGCGTGCGTGGACATCGTGCTGCTCGATTTCACCGTGATCGTGACGATCGCGCTCTTCTACCGCCGATCCCGCATCGCCGCGTTGCTGCTCCTGCCGTATCTGGCGTGGCTGCTCTACACGACCGCGCTGAACGTCGCGATCATCGCGCTCAACGACGTTCCCTAACGGCCCGGCTGCGCCACGATCGCCTGCGCGGCCACCGAACCGTCCGATCCGGTGCGGCCCTGGACGGTCACCGTCTGGCCCGGCTTGAGGTCGCTGAGCTTGCCCGGCTGAGTCACGCCGACCGTCGTACTGTCCGAAGTGGACACTGTGACCTCGCTGCCCTGCACGGTCTTCAGCGTGACCGTGCTGCCGTCGACCTTCTCCACGGTGCCGACCGTCCCGCGACCGCCTGCCGCGCGTCCGCCGAAGCCTGTCCCCTGTTGCCCAGAACCCGAGCCGGTGCCTGGACCGGCGGCCGTTCGGGCGCTGGAAGAGCCGCTCGACGGGCCGAACGCCGCATGCGTCCACGCGCCACCAGCGAACGCCAGTGCCAGCACGAGCAACCCGGCGAGCACGAGCGTCGGCTTGCCGAACGGCCGCGCGACCTGCTTCAACTCGGCGGTGAGATCGCCTTGGACGGCGGGTTCGGCGATGAGGTCTTCCGGACGGGCTGGCTCCTCCGGCGGGGTCGGAATGGGCTGGGTGGTCGACGCGGACATGACGCTCCTACTCGTGCCGGAGGGCGTCGATCGGCCGCAGCCGCGAAGCCCGGTTCGCCGGGAAACTGCCGAAGAAAAGCCCGATCAGTGCGGAAACCGCGAACGCGAGCGCGATCGACGACGGCACCACCACCGGCTGGATGCCCGCGATGCTGAACCGGCTGCCGACCACCCCGATCAGCACGCCGAGCAGTCCGCCGAACAGGCTCAGCATGGTCGCCTCGGCGAGGAACTGGCCGAGGATCGCCGAACGCGGCGCGCCGATCGCCTTGCGGATGCCGATTTCGCGGATCCGCTCGGTGACCGTGACGAGCATGATGTTCGTGACGCCGATCCCGCCGACCAGCAGCGAGATCGCCGCGACCGCGCCGAGCAGCACGGTGAACGTCTGGATCGCCGACGTGCGGGTCTGCAGCAGCTGCGCGGAGTTCTGGATCTGGAAGTCGGGATTCGCCGAGGCCTGGATGCCGTGCCGGGCGTCGAGAATCGCGGTGACCTCGGCCTGGGCGAGCCCGATCGAATCGGCGGTCGTCGCCTGCACGGCGATCTGGTTCAGGCCGCCGTAGCCGGCGAGCGAGTTCTGCACCGCGCTGATCGGGGCGATCGCGACGTCGTCGGCGTTCTGCAGCCCGGTGCTGCCTTTCGTCTGCAGCACGCCGATCACGGTGAACTGGATGCTGTTGATCAGCACGTTCTTGCCGACCGGTTCAGCGGTGCCGAAGATCGACTGCGCGGTCGTCGGCCCGAGCACCACGACCTTGCGCGCCTGCGTCACGTCCTCAGCGCTGAACAGCTGGCCGTCGGCGATCTGGCGGTTCGTGGTGGTGAAGTAGCTGGGTTCGGTGCCGACCACGCTCGACACGTCGTAGGAAGTCTGCCCGTACGTCGCGGTCGCGCTGGTGTTCACCACCGGAGCCGCCGCCTTCACGTCCGGCGCGCCCACCGGGTCGACCAGCGCGTGCGCGTCCTGCACGGTGAGCGGCCGAACCTGGCTGGACTGCCCGCCACCGCGAAGCGGCGACACGTTGACCACGTCGGTGCCGAGGCCCTGGATGCTCGCGGTGATCGCCGCCGAAGCGCCGTTTCCCACTGCTACCAACAAGATCACCGACGCGACGCCGATGGTGATGCCGAGCGTGGTCAACACCGACCGCAGCTTGTTCGAGGCGAGGCCGCGCACCGCGAACCGCATGATCTCGACGAAGTTCACGCGACCACCCCGGCGCGGACCTCGTCCGACACGATCCGTCCGTCACTGACCCGGACGACGCGGTGTGCGTGCCGCGCGACCTCGTCCTCGTGCGTGATCACCACGACCGTGCGGCCGAGCGCGTTGAGCCGGTCGAAGACGCCGAGGACGTCGACAGTGCTTGCGTGGTCGAGGTTTCCGGTCGGTTCGTCGGCGAGCAGCAACGCCGGTCCGCCGACGAGCGCCCGTGCCACCGCGACGCGTTGCTGCTGTCCGCCGGACAGTTCGTTCGGCAGATGTTTGGCCCGGTCAGTCAGCCCGACCATCTCCAGCGCGGCCAGCGCCCGGCGGCGCCGCTCGCCCCGCTTGAGTCCGCTGTAGACCATCGGCAATTCCACATTGGACAACGCGCTGGTGCGCGGCACGAGGTTGAAGGACTGGAAGATGAAGCCGATCTTTCGGTTGCGCAGCAAGGCAAGCTGGCGTTCGTTGAGATCGGCGACGGAGAACCCGTCCAGCAGATACCGGCCCGAGGTGGGCGTGTCGAGACAGCCGAGCATGTTCAGCAGCGTCGATTTCCCGGACCCGGACGCGCCCATGATCGCCACGTACTCGCCCGGCCACACCTGCAGATCGACCCCGCGCAACGCGTGCACCGCGGTTTCCCCGCTGCCGTAAGTCTTGCGCAGTCCGGAGACCGCGATCACCGGCTTCATCCCCGGCCCCCGCCGACATTGCCCTGGCGTCCGCCACCGAAGCCGCCCTGCTGACCGCCGCCGAATCCGCCGAGGCCGCCGGTGCCGCCCCGCTGCTGACCATTGGACCCACTCGACGTCGTCGGCGACGCAGCGGTGAGCACCACGCTGTCGCCCTCGTTGAGCCCGGATTTGATCTCCACAGTGGACTCGCCGCGCACGCCGACCTCGACCTGCCGCGTAACCGGCTGCCCGTTCTGCTCCACCGTGACCGCGTTCGTCGTCCCGCTGGTCCGCACCGCCGCAGCCGGAACGCTCAGCACGCCATCGGCTTCCGCGACCGTGATCACGACACTCGCCGACTGCCCGGGCCGCAACCCCGACGGCGGATTCGTCAGCGCGAGCTTCGCACCGTAACTGACGACATTGCTGCTCGTAGTCGGCGTCAGGTCGATGCTGGAAACGGTCGCTTGCAACGGCTGATCCGGCGTCGCGTTTAAAGTGACCGTGGCTTTCTGACCGGTTTTCACCTTGCTCACGTCAATTTCTGCCACCGAGGTATTGACGACAAGGTTTCCCATGTCAGTGATATCGATAAAACCAGTGCTGCTACTGCTGCTTGAAGACGACTGCTGCCCGGATTGCCCACCAGAGCCGGAACTGGAACTCGACGAAGACGCACCCGCGGAACTGTTGCTGGAATTGCCTCCGCTGCCCGTTTGCTGCCCGACCGTCCCGTTGATCGCGGTGACCGTCCCAGCGCCTGGCGCGGTCAACGTCGTCGCGTTAACCGCCGTTTCCGCGTTGTCGACGTCCAGCTGCGCTTGATCCACTTTGGCCTGCAGCGAGGCAGTGCTGGTCTGCGCCTGGGTCGCGGTCTGGTTCGCCGGCGGGTTGTCCTGCGCCGCGGTGAGGTTGTCCTCGGCGACCGCGAGATTGGCCTTGGCGACCTGAAGTTGTTTGCTGGCCTGGGAAGAGTCGATCGTGGCGAGCTTCTGCCCGGCGCTCACGACGTCGCCGACCTTCACGTCGATGCTCGTGACCTTGCCGGACGTCGTGAAGTTCGCGACGCCGCTGTAGGTGCTCGCGATCGTGCCCGCCGCCGAAACGGTCTGGGAAACGTTCGCGCGCCGTACCGGCGTCGTGCGGGTTTGTGCCTGCGCTGTCGAACTCGCCGGCGAAAAGGCCTGGTAAATCCCGAAAGCCGCGCCGCCGAGCAGCACGACAAGGACTCCGTTGATCACCCAGGTTCGTGTGCGCAGCCGCGTCATGGCCGCAAGACTGCGGGGCCTGGTTAGCAGTTAGCTGTTGGTTCCCTGTGGGCCAGCTGTGTAATCAGTCCTTCTTCTTTTTATGCCGAGCACGCACCGCGAGCAGCAATTGCCGGACCGCGTCCACCACCAATACCGCCGACAGCGTGCCGAGCCCGAGCGCCCCGGCGATATGTCCGCCGAAGTACCGCTCCGAGGCCAACCGCGTGCCGTCGCCCGCGGTGGTGACGACCGTGACGACGCCGGCGTGCCACAGCGCGAACGCCGCCCACAGCACCAATCCGGCCACCACGACCTCGCCGAGCGCGACGAACGCGCGCCACGGCTGGTTGAGCTTCGCTTGCGGCTGCGTTTCCTCCGGCGGCCAAAGCCCGGCTCCGGTCGGCTGGGGCAGATCGATCACGGGGTCCAGCCTTTCAGGTTCGCCGTCGTTCCGCGTCCCTCGTGGGGGTTCAGTTCCGGGAGTCATCGGCCTGCTCCTCGGCATTCGGGTGGTTCTTCGCGGCCAGCTCGGCGAGCGCGGTCTTCAGCGCTTCGACGTCGCGGGCCCAGGCGAGCACCACCGTGCCGTCGTCCAGCTCCACCGGCAACTCGTCGTACTTCCGCGGCACCGACCAGCCACCGCCGAGAACCCGCGTCCCGACCGGCGCGCCGACGTCGCGCACCGAGGCGATCCGTTCGGCGGCCAGCGTCTCGCGCCCCTGCCGCAGCCCCTCGGTGGTGACCTCGAGCGAAAGGAACCGCCGCCGCGCGTAAACCCACGGCAGCGTCAACGCGACCAGCGCGACACCGATCAGCACCCAGCCGACGACGTGCGTGGGCCCGCCGGTGGCCAATTCGGCGAGCGCGCCCAGCAGCGCGAACAGCGGGCCCCAGACCAGCGCCGACCAGCCGACGCCGGGCTCGGAGTACAGCGTCCTTGCCGCCATTACAGCTTCTTGCCGACCTTCGGGAAGTAGTCCGCGACCTTGGGCAGGTACAGCAGGATCAGCATGACGACCAGCGCCAGCGACGAGGCGAGCGCGAAGATGCTCCGGATCACCCCGAGCTCGAACACGATGCCGAGCACCGCCAGCAAGGTCGCGATGCTGCGTGCCGACCGCGTGCCCTCACGGGCCTTCCAGGCGAACAGCACGAGCAGCGCACCGAAGCACAGCGCGCCGATCAGCATGGCCCAGACGAGAGTGTTGGCGTTGGACTGCACCTGCGCGACGTCGACCTTCTGGCCGGCCTTCTGCACCTGCTCGATCGCCCGGTCGACCAGCTGCTGCTTGAGCAGGACGGTCACGACCTGCCCGGCCACGACGATGACCGCCGCCACGATGGCGAGCACGAACGCGACATGCACCGGCGTCGGCGGCTGGGCCTTCGGCGCGGTCTCCCCCGGCAGCACCGGATCCGGCGCGCGCCCGCGCTTGCGGCGCTCGTCGTCGGTGAGCCCGGAAAGGTCGTCCGAGGTCACGCTGGCTGGCTTCGGGGTGTTCTCGTCCTTCTCGGCCACCCGAAAGACCCTACCCGGGCTCAGTCAAGCCAAGCCGCGGCCTCGGCCGCCCAGTAGGTCAGGATGACGTCCGCACCCGCGCGGCGGATGGAGGTGAGCACCTCGAGCACGGTGCGCTCGCGCTCGATCCAGCCGTTCGCCGCGGCCGCCTCGACCATCGCGTACTCGCCGGAGATGTTGTACGCCGCAACGGGAACCGGCGAAATGTCGGCCGCCGCCTTGATGATGTCCAAATAGGACAGAGCAGGCTTGACCATGACCATGTCCGCGCCCTCGGCGAGGTCGAGTTCGAGCTCCCGCATCGCCTCGCGCGCGTTGCCGAGGTCCTGCTGGTAGGTCTTGCGGTCGCCCTTGAGCTGCGAGTCGACGGCCTCGCGGAAGGGCCCGTAGAACGCGCTGGCGTACTTGATCGAATAGGCGAGGATCGCGGTCTCGCTGTGCCCGACCTCGTCGAGCGCCCGGCGAATCACGCCGACCTGCCCGTCCATCATCCCGCTCGGCCCGAGCACGTGCGCCCCGGCTTCCGCCTGCGCGACACCCATCTCGGCGTACAGCCGCAGCGTGGCGTCATTGTCGACCACGCCGTCCGCGTCGAGCACGCCGCAGTGCCCGTGGTCGGTGAACTCGTCCAGGCAGGTGTCGGCCATCAGCACGGTGGAGTCGCCGAGTTCGCTGCGCAGATCCCGCAGCGCGACGTTGAGAATGCCCTTCTCGTCGACCGCGCCGGAGCCCTCCGGGTCTCGCTTCTCCGGAATACCGAAGAGCATCAGCCCGCCGACCCCAGCGTTGACCGCGTCGACGGCGGCCTTCCGCAGAGTGTCGCGAGTGTGCTGAACGACGCCCGGCATGCTGGCGATCGGCCGCGGCGCGTCGAGCCCTTCGCCGACGAACATCGGGAGGATCAACTGCCGTGGCCGCAACGTGGTCTCACTGACCATCCTGCGCATAGCCGGAGTAGTACGAAGCCTGCGGGGTCGCTGCTCAGGGAACACACATTCAAGGTACTCCCGCGCCTCCCCGGAAAGCCGTGAAGGGCTCCTTGAGGGAATCTGATTCCCTCAAGGAGCCCTTCACGGACAAAAACCTCAGCTGCGCCGGGTGCGCTTGGCCTTCCGCGGCGGCGGCAACGCGCCCTCCGCACGAAGCCGCGCGGCGTGCTCGGCAAGCGCGTCCACCAAATGCGGCACGTCGGCCTTCTCCGGCTGAACGTCCACTCGCAGACCGAATTCCACCGCGGTCTCGGCGGTCTTCGGCCCGATGCACGCGACCAGCGTGCGCGTGTGCGGCTTCCCGGCGATCCCCACCAGGTTCCGCACGGTCGACGACGAGGTGAAGCAGACCGCGTCGAACCCGCCGGTCTTGATCATCTCGCGGGTCTCGGCTGGCGGCGGCGCGGCCCGGACGGTCCGGTAGGCCGTGACGTCGTCCACTTCCCAGCCGCGTTCGACCAGGCCGGCCGACAGGATCTCGGTGGCGATGTCCGCGCGCGGCAGCAGGACGCGGTTGACCGGGTCCAGCACGTCGTCGTACGGCGGGAACTCGGCCAGCAGGCCCTCGGACGACTGCTCGCCCGTCGGGACCAGCTCCGGGATGATGCCGAAGGAACGCACCTTCGCCGCGGTCGATTCGCCGACGCAGGCGATCTTCACGCCGGAGAACGCCCGCGCGTCCAGGCCGAACTCCTCGAACTTCTCCCACACCGCGCGCACCGCGTTGGTGGAGGTGAAGACGATCCACTGGTACCGGCCGTCGACCAGGCCCTTGACCGAACGCTCCATCTGCGCCGGGCTGCGGGGCGGCTCGACCGAAATGGTCGGCACCTCGTGCGAGGTCGCGCCGTGGCCGCGAAGCCGCTCGGCCATCTCGCCGGCCTGCTCCTTGGTGCGCGGCACCAGGACCTTCCAGCCGTACAGCGCGCGCGACTCCCACCAGGACAGCTTCGAGCGCTGCCCGGCGGCCTGTCCGACGGTCACGACGAGCGGGCCGACCAGCTCACCCGCGTCGTTCGCGACCGAGGCGAGGGTGGTGTCCAGCGTGCGCTGGGTGTTGATGGTGCCGTTCGCGGTGACCGCGACCGGGGTGGTGGCGGGCAGCCCCTTCTCGGTGAGCTGGCTGGCCGCCTCGGCGAGGTGCGCCGACGTCGCGTGCAGCACGATCGGGCCGGGGACCGCGGCCAGCGCGCCCCAGTCGACCTCGCCGCGGACGTCCGCCTCGGTGTAGGTGCCGCCGAGCGCGACACCCGCGTACGCCGGCACCGCGGTGCCCGGCGCGACACCCGGGATGACGTCGAACACGGCGGAGGTGCGAGCGACGGCCTGGACCTCGGCCACGACGGCCGGGCTGGTCAGCGGGTCGCCGGAGACCAGCCGCAGCGCGAGCCGGCCCGCCTTGGCCTCGGCGGTCAGGTCCTTGGCGACGTCGGACGGTTCGCCGACGGCGGGGCGGACCTCGGCGCCGGGGGCGGCGAAGGAGAGCACGCTGGCGGGCACGTCCGGGTCCGTCACCACGACCTCGGCCTTGGCCAGGAGTTCCTGGGCGCGGACGGTGAGCAGCCCGGCGTCCCCGGGGCCCGAGCCCACGAAGGCGACGCGCCCGGCGGTCTTGCGAGCAGGGGTCATCGTTGGTGTTCTTCTCCTCTTGGGCGGCCGGTGCTCCGGCCGCGGATGTCGGGCAGGTCGTGCGGGTGCGTGACGGCTGGCGTCACAGGGCGGGGCCGAGCAGCGCCCCGGCCCCCAGGTCAAGCAGTTCGGCGGCCAGTTCCCGGCCGAGCTTCTCCGCCTCGCCGATCCCGGCGATCGCGGAAGCCCGAACCATGTCGACGCCGCCGTTCTCGCCTTCGACGGCAGCCGTGCCGCGCAGCGAGATGCGTTCCACCACCGCGCCCTCGTCGTCGAGGTCCTCGACGATTTCGGCGAGCGCGCCCACCGGCGCGCTGCACCCGGCTTCGAGCGCGGCGAGCAGAGCCCGTTCGGCCGTCACCGCGACCCGCGTGCTCTCGTCGTCCACCGCGGACGCGAGCAGGTGCTCGATGTCCACGTCGGCGGCCCGGCACTCCAGCGCCAGCGCCCCCTGCGCGGGGGCGGGCAGCATCTGGATCGGGTCGAGGGTTTCGGTGATCTCGTCCACCCGGCCGACCCTGGCCAGTCCGGCACGCGCGAGCACCACGGCATCCAGCTCGCCGTCGGTGACCTTGCGCATGCGGGTATCGATATTGCCTCGGATCGGCACGATTTCCAAACCGAGACCCAGCGCGCGCAGCTGAGCCATGCGCCGCGCCGCGCCGGTGCCGACCTTCGCGCCCGGCGGAAGCTCGCCGAGGGTGAGGCCGTCGCGGGCGATCAGCGCGTCGCGCGGGTCCTCGCGCGGCGGCACCGCGGCCAGCACGAGGCCGTCCTCCGGCGCGGTGGGCAGGTCCTTGTACGAGTGCACGGCGACGTCGATCTCGTTGCGCAGCAACGCTTCCCGCAGAGCCGAGGTGAACACGCCGACCCCGATCTGCGAGATCGGGGCGCTGGAGAGGTCGCCGGGCGTGGTGACGGTGACGATCTCCACCTCCGCCCCGGTGGCGCGGATGGTGTCGGCGACGATGCCGGTCTGCGCGAGGGCGAGCTTGCTGCCCCGCGTGCCGATGCGAATGACTCTGGTCACTTACCGCTTCTTCTCGGTTTCCGGCGCTGTCGGGCTCGCCACGGCCGCAGGAGCCTGCGGGTCGAGGCAGAACAGTTCCCGCAACGCGTTGGCGTAGTCGGTGTCGGCCGTCTCGGCGGCCAGCTGCTTGACCCGCACCGTCGGCGCGTGCAGCAGCTTGTCGACCACGCGGCGAACCGTGCGGCCGACCTCTTCGCGAACCTGGCTGTCGAGTTCCGGCAGCCGGTTGTCCAGGCGGAGCAGCTCCGCGTCCACCACCTCGGCCGCGCGCCTGCGCAGCGCGGTGACCGTGGGCGTCACTTCGGCACTGCGCTGTCCGGCGAGGTACTCGCGCACCTCGTCGAGCACGATGCCGTTGGCTTTGGCGGTCTGCCGGTCGGTGGTCGGGGCGCCCGCGTCGCGCATGCGGCGCTGGATCGTCTCCAGGTCGACCACGGTGACGTCGGCGAGTTCGGCGACCGCGACGTCGACATCCTTGGGCAGGCCGAGGTCGCACACGACCAGCGGCCGTCCCCCGCGCGCGGGCACGTGCCCGGCGAGGAACACCGCGTCTTGCGCCCCGGTGCACGCCACGACGAGGTCAGCCTGATCGACCGCGTCGGCGAGTTCGGTCAACGGCACCGAGCGGGCCGGAATGCCCTCCGCGACGACCTTCTCGGCCAGCCGGGCGGCGTTGGCTTCGGTGCGGTTGGCCACGGTGATCTCGGCGATCCCGGCCTTGCGCAGCTGCGACGCGGCGAGCGCGCCCATCGAACCGGCCCCGACGATCAGCGCGTGCTTGCCCGCGATGTCACCCGCGGCGGCCAGCGCCTCGGACACGACGGACGCGCCGAGCTGGTCGAGCCCGGTCTCGGAGTGCACGCGCTTGCCGACACGCAGCGTGGTCTGGATCAGCTCGTGCAGCGTGCGGCCGACGGTGCCGGCGTCGCGCGCGGTCGCGTACGAGGAGCGGACCTGGCCGAGGATCTGCGTCTCGCCGACCACCATCGAGTCGAGGCCCGAGGCGACGGAGAACAGGTGCTCGACGGCCGCGCCGGCGTAGTGCACGTACAGGCTGTCGTACAGCTCGGCGGGCTCCATCCCGGCCTTGCGGGAGAGCACGTCCGAGACGTCGTTGACGCCGCCGTGGAACGTCTCGACCACGGCGTAGACCTCGATGCGGTTGCACGTCGAGACGAGCATGACCTCGCTGATGTGCTCCGCCTGCTGCAGGTCGTGCAGGACCTTGGTCAGCTCGTCCGCGGGGATCGCCGCACGCTCGAGCGTGCCGAGATCCGCACTGCGATGGGAGAGCCCGACCGCCAACACGCTCATTTCAGCGCACCACCATTCCGAGACCGCCGTCCGTACCGGCGCCGTTCCGTCCGCCGTTGCCATTGTCGGCGGCCCCGCCGGTTCCGGGTAACCCGGTATTCCCCTGGTTTTCCCCGGCGGACCCCGCGCTCGCCGCGCTGTCGGCGCGCCGGGCCACGTGGAACGAGAGGATCTGCAGTTCGACAGCCAGGTCGACCTTGCGGACCTCGACGTGTGCCGGCACCTGGAGCACTACCGGCGCGAAGTTGAGGATGCACTGGACGCCGCCCGCCACCAGCCTGTCGCACACCGACTGCGCGGCGGTAGGAGGTGTGGCGATGATCCCCACGGAAATCTCCCGTTCGGAGCAAACGCGCGGAATGTCGTCCATGTGCGAGACCGGGAGACCCCCTACGGGGACGCCGATCAGATCGGGGTCGAGGTCGAAGAGCGCCTCGACCGGGAAGCCGCGGCCGGGGAAACCGCCGTAGTTGGCGAGCGCGTGGCCGAGGTTGCCGATCCCGACCACGGCGACGCGGTGCTGCCGGGTGAGGCCGAGGATGCGTTCGATCTGGCTGACCAGCACCTGCACCTCGTAGCCGACGCCGCGGGTGCCGTAGGAGCCCAGGTAGGAGAGGTCTTTGCGGAGTTTGGCGGAGTTCACGCCCGCCGCGGCGGAGAGTTCTTCGCTGGAGACTGTGGTCGCGCCCTGTTCGGCCAAGCCGGAGAGGATCCGCAGGTAGACGGCCAGCCGGGCGACGGCGGCCTCCGGGATCTGCTTCGCGCGGACCGCGGTGTCTTCCGTGTCGGAGACGGCGGGCATCTCGGCGGTCGGCGCGTTGTCGGCGTCCGGCGCGGGGCGGGAGGCTCGGGAGGCGCGGCGGGTGCGGGGCTTGGCTTCGCCCTCGGCGGAGGGTTCGGCCCGGGTTCCGGCGGCTCGGGTGGTCGCGCGGCTGGCGCGGCCGTTGCTGGACGCGGCGCTCGCTTCGGCGGCGGCGGTTCGGGTGGTCGCCCGGCTCGCGCGGCCATTGCCGGACGCTGCGCTCGCTTCGGCGGCGGCTCGGGCGGTCGCCCGGCCATTGCCGGACTCGGCGCGGCTCGCTTCAACTGCGGCGGCTCGGGTGGTCGCCTGGCTCGCGCGGCCGTTGCCCGCGGCGTGCTCTCCGCCACCGGCGACCTGATCGTGCCCGACGTGACCGTTCTCGTGACCGGCTTCCGCCGAATTCCCGTTGCGCGCCAAGCCGTTCTCGCTCACCGTGGCGCGACGGCGGCTGCCCGCGGCATGCCGTCCGCCGGTCCGGCGCGCGGTCGGCGGGGCGGCTTCGGCGGCGTCGGATTCGTCGCGGGGAGGCGTGGCCGGCGGTTCGGCACCGCTGCGCCCACCCCGCTGTGTCACCACGCTGACTTCTCCTCAATCCGGCTTCGTGCCCGCGCTGTCCCCCACCTGCCAGTCCGGCAGTGGAAAACCAACCCTTGACCCCACGGCTTCCGTCCGGTTCGATGCCGGTCCTCGCGGGGACGGGTTCCTACGGTAGTCCACTTGTGAACGCATGCACAAAGTCACTGGTCATCCGCATGACCAGAAGCACAACCTCGCTCGCTTAAGCGGCGGCGAACGTACGTGAGGGCCACCCTGAGGGAATCTGATTCCCTCAGGGTGGCCCTCACGGACAGCAACCCGCGCACCAGCGGCGAAAGGGCGAGTAGCGAAGCCACGGGTTGTCGCTCGTTCAGGCGGCGGTGAACGGCACCGTGTGCCAGCCGGTCGCCCCGTCCGGAACCGGGTCCGCGGGCCGGTCCGTCTGCGTGTAGCCGGACTGATCCGTCGCCCGCACCGTCACCGTGTGGCTGCCCGGCGGCACCGGCACCTCGGCCCACCACATCCGCCACGTGTCCTTGTTGACCTCGGCCGAAAGCGTCGCCGGAAGCCACGCGCCCTGGTCCACCCGCACCTCGACCTTCGCGATCCCGACGTGCTGCGCCCACGCCGTCCCCGCCACGCGGACCTTGCCCGCGCGCACCGACGTCCCGTTGGCCGGTGCGTCGATCCGCGATTCGGTCTTGATCGGGGCCTGCTCCGCCCAGCCGCGCTGCAGCCAGTACGCCTGCCGCGCGTCCCAGGTCGTGAACTCCAGGTCGGTGACCCATTTCGTCGCCGAGACATAGCCGTACAACCCGGGGATCACGATCCGCGCCGGGAACCCGTGCTCGACCGGCAGCGCCTCGCCGTTCATGCCGATCGCGAGCATCGCGCCGCGCGCCGGGTCCAGCGCGACGTTGGCCGGCGTGCCGCAGGTGAACCCGTCGACGCTGGTCGCGTACATCTGCTGCGCACCCGGCCGCACGCCCGCCGCGTTCAGCAGGTCGACCAGGTCCACGCCGATGAAGTTCGCGGTGGAGATCAGCTCGCCGCCGACCTCGTTGGAGACGCAGGTGAGCGTCACGGTCCGTTCCACCAGCGGACGGTTCCGGATATCCGCGTAGGAGAAGCTCACCTCGCGGTCGACCATGCCGTGGATCTTCAAAGCCCAGTCCTCGGCCCGCACCTGCGGCACGACGAACGCGGTGTCGATCCGGTAGAAGCTCCCGTTCGGCGTGATGAACGGCGGCGAGCCGAGCTTGTGGAAATCCGCGTCCGGCGGCAGCGGCGGGGCCTTCCGGGCAGCGACCAGCGGCCCGATCGAAGCGCGCGAGCCAGCCGCGCTGCCGGTGGTCGACACGACCTCGCCGACGATCGCCGCCACCCCCGCGCCAGCCGCGATTCCCGCGCCGCGCGTCAACACCTGCCGACGACTAAGTCCTTGTCGCAGTTCAGTTTCCGCCGGCAGCGCGCGTTTGTGCAGCCAGCTGAACACCAGCAGCGAAGCGCCCAGCGCCAGTACCGGAGCCAGCAATGCGAGCTGTCCGACGTCCGTGCGCTCGAACACCGCGAAGATCCCGAACGCGCCGACCACGACCACCAGCAGCTGCCCCGGCAACGGACGGCTGCGCGAAAGCTGTCCGGCGAGCACGGCGAACCCCAGCAGCACCACGGCAAGACCGATCTTGAGCACGGTCTTGTCGGCGGTCCCGATCGTCTGCTCCGCCCACACCACGACGGCGTGCGGGCTGTGCGAGATCACGAAGTCCGCGACCGCGACGAACGGCGACGCGTTGTACCCGACGAATCCGGCGACCAGATGTCCCACGCCCAGCGCGACGGCCAGCGAGACCAGGCCGATGAACGTCGCGATGCCCAGCGACAGGCGCGGCCGGGCGGCCGGCGGAGCTTCTTTCAACGCACTCACCCCACCATCTTCGGCGGGTCCTGCCCTGATGGGCCCGTTGAAAGCGCTTACGGGTTGCTTACCGCAGTGCCGCGCGCAGCCGTTCTTCCTCGACGCGCCAGTACCCGTGCTCGACGCCGTCGATCAGGATCACCGGCACCTGGTCGCCGTATTCGGCCTGCCATTCCGGGTCGCTGTCGACGTCCGCGGTCTCCCACGGCACGCCCAGCTCACCGCAGATCCGCGCGACGTCCGCCTCGGCCACCTCGCACAGGTGGCACCCTTCGCGGCTCATCACGGTCACTTTGTGCACGGCACCAGCCTAAACGTCAGCGCAGCTTCAGCCGCCGCAGCTTCCCGGTCGCTGAATGCGGCAGCGTCTCGGCGAACTCGACGGTGTGCGGCACCTTGTACCCGGCGAGATGCGCCGTGCACTGGTCCACCACCTGCTGCTCCGACAACGCCGCGCCTTCGGCAGGCACCACGACCGCCTTCACCGCTTCGCCGCTTCGCTCGTCAACCACGCCGACGACCGCGGCCTCGGCCACGCCGGGCAGCTGCGAGATCACTTCCTCGACCTCGTGCGGGAAGACGTTGAAGCCGTTGACGATGATCAAGTCGTTCGCCCGGTCGACCAGGTGCAGGTCGCCGTCGGAATCGAGATAGCCGACGTCGCCGGTCCGGAACCAGCCCTCGGCGTCCGGTCCGTGCGCGCCGTCCGGCCAGTACCCGGAGAACAGGTTCGCCCCGCGCACCGACACCAGCCCGGTGCTGCCGCCGGCCTCGAAGACGTCGTCCGGCTCCTCCGGGTCGAGCGGCAGGTCGTCGGCGGACCCGTCGGAGTCCACCAGCCGCAGCTCGATCCCGGGCAGCGGCCGTCCGACCGATCCGGGCTTCGGATAGCCGGTGACCAGCGTGGACGTCACCACCGGCGCGCATTCGGTGAGCCCGTAGCCCTCGTACACCTCAAGCCCGGTGGCCTCGCGGATCGCCGCGAGCACCTTCGGATGCAGCGGCGCGGCACCGGACGTCAGCCGCTTCACGGTCGCCAGACCGCGGCTCAGTTCCTCGGTGTCGAGCGAGGCGAATTCGTTGTACATCGCGGGCACTCCGGTGATCGCCGTGACGCGATGTTCGGCGCAGTCTTGGAGCGTCCGCCGGGCTTCGAAGCGTTCGGACAGCACGAGCGTCGCCCCGACCGCCGTCGCCATGAGCAGCCCCGGGCCGAGGCCGTAGACGTGGAAGAGCGGGATCGACACCAGCACGCGGTCGTCGTGGTCGGTCACACCGTCCACTTGGGACAGTTGATCGAGGTTCGCGAGCAACGCCCGGTGCGACAGCAGCACTCCGCGCGGCGGGCCGGTCGTGCCGGAGGTGTACGAAATGACCGCGATGTCCTCGCCGGAACGATTGAGGTCGACCGGTTCGCCCGGCTCGTCGCTGCGCGGCGGCAGACCGGCGATGCCGTCGGGCAGCTCGGCGTCGTCGCGCTGCACGACGCGTTTCGCGCCGCAGTGCTCCAGGAGCCGCTCCAGTTCGGGCGCGGGGGCCTGCGGCGACAGCGGCACGGCGATTCCACCCGCGCGCAGCACCGCGAACAGGGCGACCGCGAAGTCAGCCGACGTCGGGAGCCGCAGCACCACCGGGTCGCCCGGCGCGACGCCGGACGCGACCAGGCTGCGTGCTTGCGCGTGCGCCGCTTCGTCCAGCTGTCGCCAGGTCAGCGTGGTGCCCGTGCCCGTCTCGGTGATCGCCGTGCGCTCCGGCCAGCGGCTGGCCGCATCGGCGAGCAGGCCGGCGACGCCGTGGGCGGTGCTGATCCGGTCCACCCCCACCCCTCTCGTTCCGTTGCGGATTCGTCATCTTGTCACCCGTAATGGGGATGCCGCGCGATCGTCGCACCTCTGCCTGACCGGGACACTACCTACTTCGCGGTAACAACACGTATGCTGCACTGCGTCCCCGGGTGGCGTTGATCACTACCGGGTGACCCGAGAAAAGGGAGTCGTCGTGCCGAAGCTGCCGGTCCACGAGGAAGTGGGACACGCGCCGCGGCACGCCTTCGCGCCCTCGGGAACCTGCCCGGCAGCACCAGGGACAGCCGGAGGTGCCGCTCGATGACCCGTCCGATCACTCTGTCCGCCCCCGCGCACCGCGGGCCGGTCGCGATGTTCGCCGACCGCGTGTTCGGCTCGGCCGCAGCCGCCGTGCCGCTGCCCAAGGCGGACGCCGAACCGGATCCCGCCGAGGTCGCCAAGGCCGAGGCGTGGGAGCTGGTGCGGGCCGCGCAGGCGGGCGACTCCTCCGCGTTCGGCCAGCTCTATGACCGGTACGTCGACGTCGTGTACCGCTACGCGCTCTTCCGCCTCGGCGACCGCGACCTGGCCGAAGACGTGACCAGCGAGACGTTCCTGCGCGCGCTGCGCCGGATCACGTCGGTGAGCTACCAGGGCCGCGACGTCGGCGCGTGGTTCGTCACCATCGCCCGCAACCTGATCCTCGACCACGTGAAGTCCAGCCGGTTCCGGCTCGAGGTCGTCACCGACGAGGTCGCCGAACCGGGCGGCGTGCCCGGCGGACCGGTCGGTCCGGTCGCGCAGGCCGGCCCCGAACAGCAGGCGATCGCGGGCGCGACCCGCGCCGAGCTGCTGCGCTGTGTCGCGGAACTCGGCGACGACCAGCGCGAATGCATCGTGCTGCGGTTCCTGCAGGGCCTTTCGGTCGCCGAGACCGCCCAGATCATGGACCGCAACGAGGGCGCGGTGAAGGCCCTGCAGCACCGCGCGGTCCGGCGGCTCGCGCAGCTGCTGCCCACCGGCCTGCGTTGATCGTTCAACGATCAGGCGTAACTTTTCCGGCTTCTTAATCGTTTCTCACGCAGACCGGCGGTCAGGGCCGGGCGTTGGGTGGAGACGGAGCAGCACCGTGGGCGTGCCCGGGTGGTTTTCGCGTGGTCGGACCGAGAGCGAGCGGTTCGACGACGCGATCAATGCTTCCCCCGGGCAGCGGCCGGACGAGTTCGCCGAGGAGCTGGCCCTCGTCGGCGCCCTGCGCGAACTGGGCCAAGCGGGCGACCCCGACCCAGCCACCCGGGCGCGAATCCGCGCCGAAATCGAAGGCCGCATCGGCGAGCCTCTTCCCCGCCGACGCTGGCGTCCGCGAATGGCCGACCTAGCCGCCGCGGGCATCGCGCTCATTCTGGGCTTGGGCGGGCTCACGCTGCTGCTCTCGCGAGACGCCCTGCCGGGAGACGCGCTGTACAGCGTGAAGCGAGCCGGCGAAGTCACGTCGCTCGGCCTGACCTTCGGCGACGAAGCCAAGGCCGAGAAACACCTGAAGTTCGCCTCGAACCGCGTCACCGAACTGGGCCGGATGAGCGACGCCAGCCCGGCGGCGTTCCAGACCGCCCTGCACGATTTCAGCAGCGACGTCCGCGCGGGCGTGGCCGAACTCACCGAACTGGCAACCACGAACGGCAACCGCACGCGGCTGACATCGCTGGAATCGTGGGCGCAGAGCCAGTCGCGGCAACTGGAATCGGAACAGGCCGACGTCCCGGAGTCCGCCCTCTCGGATTTCCAGCAAGCGCGCCTCCTGCTCGACCGGGTACAGCAGCGGACGTCCGCGCTGGGCTCGCGGCTGAGCTGCTACCAGATCACCACCGGCACCACGGACGAACTGGGCCTCCTCCCGGCTCGCGGCGCTTGCACGCAGCAACCGCTGTCGCCCGGCGGCTCGACGCCGAGCAGCCCGCCGCCGTCGGGTCCTGGGTCGAGCGTCCCGCCGACGGACTCCCCGCTGCCGGTGCGCTCGGTGTCCTCGCCGACGCTGAGCAGCCAGAACCAGCCGACCCCGACGCCGACCTCGACGGAGGTCCCGCACACCGCGACCCCGCCGAGCGTGTCGCCGCCCATCACCGCCCCGACGCCGCCCCGGATCCCGACGCGCCCCGCGCCCCCGCCGGTCGTCTCGATCCCGCCGCTGCTGCCCGGACTCCCGCCGATCGTCATCGGCTGACGCGCCTTCCCGGTGCCAGCCCCGCCGGCCACCACCCCCGGGCTCGACCCGGCCCGCATCCCTGCCGGTCATCTCCATCCCGCGTCCGCTGGGCGTCGGCGGCGGCCTCTCGGCCCGCGAAGACGCGACTTCGGCCGCTCCCTCGCGCCAGCCCCGGCCGACGACCGCATCCGAACCCTGCCCGCGCCGGTCGGCTCGATCCCGCCGGTCGACATTGGCTCACGCGACGGTGCTGCCCCCAGCGCGGCGGAACTCTGCTCACCCCGCCGACCGTCGCTCCCCGATCAGCGCTCTCCACCTCCGGCCCGGCTGCCCCGTCGGCGGCACCTCGGCCCGCGAAGACGCGACTTTCGCCACTCCCTCAAGCGATGATCACGGGAACCAGGCAACCCCTATCCGAGGCACGGGCCACATCTCCAACGGGTGAGTCGAGCGGTCGCTACCCTGTGCTGCAGGACCCGGTCGGCGTCGTCCGCCGGGACGTGCCCGAACCTGGAGGCGGTGTGCGTGTCAGCTTGGCGTGGCAAGGATAAGAGTCAGGAACTCGAGCGGCTCGCCACGCTCGCCGGCGAGGCGTCGGCCGAGGCGGCCTCGTCCTCGGCGCAGCTGGCGACGTCGGTTCCGCCCGCGCCGCCGGACCTCACCGCGGGCGCCTTCTTCGACGTGGACAACACGATGATGATGGGCGCGTCGATCTTCTACTTCGCCCGCGGCCTCGCCGCGCGCAAGTTCTTCACCTCCGCCGACCTCGCCGGTTTCGTGTGGGACCAGGTCAAATTCCGCATCGGCGGCCGCGAGAACAAGGCCGACATCAAGACCCACCGCGAGCGCGCGCTGTCCTTTGTGGCCGGTCGCACGGTCGAGGAGCTCACCACGATGAGCGAGGAAATCTACGACGAGCTGATGGCGGACAAAATCTGGTCCGGCACCCGCGCGCTCGCGCAGATGCACCTCGACGCGGGCCAGCGCGTGTGGCTCGTCACGGCGACGCCGATCGAACTCGCCGCGATCATCTCCCGTCGCCTCGGCCTCACCGGCGCGCTCGGCACGGTCGCGGAAACCAAGGACGGCGTCTACACCGGACGCTTGGTCGGCGACATGCTGCACGGCCGCGCGAAGGCGCACGCGGTCCGCGCGCTCGCGTCGCGCGAAGGCCTGAACCTCAAGCGCTGCACGGCTTATTCGGATTCGCAGAACGACGTGCCGATGCTGTCGGTCGTCGGGACCGCGGTCGCGGTGAACCCGGACAGCGGCCTGCGCGACGTCGCCCGCGCCCGCGGCTGGGAGATCCGCGACTTCCGCACCGGCCGCAAGGCCGCCCGCATCGGCGTCCCGTCGGTGATCGGCGCGGGCGCGGTCGCGGGGGCGGTCGCCGCGGGGATGGCGTACCGCCGCCGGTGAAGCGTCGTGAGTGCTGATCACGGTTAGAACCGCAATCAGCACTCACGACCTAGTCCAGCACCGCAGTAGCCTCGACCTCCACCAACAGGTCCGGCTCCGCCAGAAACGCCACTCCAATGCCGGTCAACGGCGCCTGCACCGTCACCCCGAGCTTCTTCTCCGCCCGCTGCACGCCCTCGACGAACTCGCCCATCTTCTCCGGCGACCATTCGACGAAGTACACCGTCAACCGCGCCACGTCGGCGAACGTCGCGCCTACCTCGGCCAGCGCCGCGGCGACGTTCAGGTAAGCCTGCTCGACCTGCGCGGCCAAGTCCCCGTCCCCGACGTGCCCGCCGTCGGCCGTCCGCGCCACCTGCCCGGCGATGTAGACCGTCCTAGAGCCAGTCGCGACGGACACCTGGCGGTAGAGGCCGACCTGCGGCAGCGCAGCCGGGTTGACCAGGGTGACGGCCATGTTTCCTCCTGAAGCCGTGAATGATCTTCGGTACTTCAAACATAGCATTGCAATGCTATAGAATGCCGCCATGGCGAGGGCGAAAGATCCGGCAGTGCGCACCTTGCTGCTCGAACGGGCAGCGCAGATGCTCCGCACCCGCGAACCGATCACCCTGCGCTCGCTCGTGGCCGGGACCGGAGTGTCGACGATGGCCGTCTACACGCACTTCGACAACATGGACGGCCTCTGGAAAGCCTTGCGCCAGGAGGGTTTTACCCGGCTGGCGCACCGGATGGCCGAGGTCCGCCCGTCCGCCGATCCAGTACGCGACCACGCCGCGCTGATCTCCGCGTACCTCGGCAACGCGCTCGACCATCCCGACCTGTACCGCGTGATGTTCGACGCCAACTTCGAGCTGGAAGACGCCCAAGCCGCCGACGACACCCTCGAGTACCTCGTGCAAGCCGCCGCCCGAGGACGCGACACCGGCCGATACCGCGAAGGCCTCGACGCGCTCGAACTCGCGACGCAAAGCTGGGCCATCGCGCACGGCCTGGTCTCGCTGGTCGCCAACGGACCCTTGCCGCGCACCACCCTCGACCACGGCGCGCCGTTGCTGACCGCGCTGTTCGTCAGCGTCGGCGACGAACCTCAGCGCTGCGAACGCTCAGTGCGCCGCGGCTGGCACCTGCCCGGCTGAAACTCAGCCGCGGAACACGCTGCGGCGCTGGGAAAGCCTGCGGTACAACGAATGCTGGATCGACTCGCGCACCTGGTCGGTGAGCGTGAACACCAGCATCGGATCGTCGACCGCGTCCGGGCCGTAGTCGTCGGTGCGGATCGGCTCGCCGAACTCGATGGTCCACTTCGTCGGCAGCGGCACCGCGCCGAGCGGGCCCAGCAGCGGGAAGAACGGCGTGACCGGGAAGTACGGCAGCCCGAACAGCCGCGCCAGAACCTTCAGCTCGCCGATCTTCGGATACGTCTCCTCGGCCCCGACCACGGACACCGGGATGATCGGCACGCCCGCGCGCATCGCCGCGGACACGAAGCCGCCGCGGCCGAAGCGCTGCAGCTTGTACCGCGCGGAAAACGGCTTCCCGACGCCCTTGAACCCTTCCGGCCACACGCCGACGAGTTCGCCGTTGGTCAGCAGGCGTTCGGCGTCGGCGTTGCAGGCGAGCGTCTGCCCTGACTTGCGCGCGAACGAACCCACCAGCGGCAGCTTGAACACCAGGTCCGCGCCGAGTCCGCGCAGGTGCCGCCCGCCGGTCTCGTCGTGCACCGCGACCGCGGTCATCAGCGCGTCGAGCGGCAAGGTGCCGGAGTGGTTGGACACCAGCAGCGCGCCGCCCGCCTTGGGCAGGTTCTCGACGCCGAACGTGTCGACGCGGAACCACTTCTCGTACAGCGCGCGCAGCGGCGGCAGCACGAGCGTCTCGGTGAGCTCGGCGTCGAATCCGAACTCGTCCACCGCGTAGTCGCCGGTGAGCCGGTGGCGCAGGAAGGTGAGCGCGCTGCGGACCGACTCCGACAGCGGATCGGCCGCGGGTTCGCGCACCGGCCCGGACGGCTGCGCCGGGAACTCGACGACCGGCGCGTCCACGCGCTCCTCGACCGGTTCCGGCGTCTCGGCCGGTTTCTCCCGGCCGGGTCCATGCAGCGGAATGACCTGTGCCTCAGCACCATTCACGGGATTCGCCTCACTTCCGGCCCTCGTCGCGTGGTTCATCGGCGCGCCTGCCCGGTGGCGGCGGCCTCGAGCACTTTCCCGGCCAGCCCGGCCAGCGCGCCGCCGTCGAGCACCGGACGCAAGCCGCGGCCGGCCACGTAGTCGTCGAACGCCTCGCGGGTGGTCCAGCGGGGCGTGTACCCGAATTCCTTCTTGAGCTTCGTGATGTCGACCGCGCGGCCGAAGTTCAGCAGCCGCACCTGGTCGGCTGAGAAATCGACCAGCCGGGCCCCGCGCAGCAGCTTCCCGACCGACGGCACGACGCCGCGCGGCATCGGCAGCCCGACCCGGCCCGCCCGGCGGATCGCCTGCGACAGCGTGAGCACGCCCTCGGAGGCGACGTTGAACACGCCCGGCCGGTCTTCCACGGTCGCCATTTCCAGCACTGACAGGGCGTCTGAACCGTGCAGGAGCTGCAGCCGGGAGTCGTAGCCGAAGACCGTCGGCACGACCGGCAGCGAGAAGTACCGGGCCAGCACGGTGTCGACCTCGGGGCCGATGATGTTCGCGAACCGCAGGAGGGTGATCGTCAGGTCCGGGCGGCGGCGGGCGAGGCCGCGCACGTAGCCCTCCATCTCCACCGCGTCCTTCGCGTAACCGCTGGACGACGGCGGGATCAGCTCCGAATCCTCGGTGAACACCGCCTGCGAACGCGCGCCCGCGCCGTACACCGCGGCGCTCGACTTCACGACGAGCTTGCGCACCTTCGGCGCGCGCTGGCACGCGGCGAGCAGCCGCATAGTGCCGATGACGTTGACTTCCTTGACTGCCGCGCGCCTGCTCGGCCCGGCCGGGTGCGCGGTGCACGAGGTGTGCACGACCGTGTCCACCTCGGCGCTGCTGATCACCTTCGCGATGAGCGGATTGCGGATGTCGGCGCGCACGAACTCGGCGCGGCCCATCCGCTGCTGGACGTCCTTGGCGGGCGGCGCGGTGTCGACGCCGATCACGCGTTCAAGATCCGGATGGGCTCCGAGCCGGGCGAGCAGCTTGCCGCCGAGGTCGCCGGCGACCCCGGTGACGAGCACGATGTTCGAGGCCATGGAACTCCCTGATCGGCAGCAGTGTGCAAGACGGAGTGATCACTCGGGGTGCGCGAACCTGCACTCGCTGGAAGCATCGCGCTGATGCGCCCGCCATGTTACCGGCCGCAGGGACCCTTCTGACCAGGGCTTACCTCGTTTTTACGAGGGACGTCCGGATTGCGATACGCGCCTCACTCGATCGGGCGTACTCGGGCCCGAACATGAGTGTGGCCCGTCCAGAGACTGGACGGGCCACGAAACCTCAACCGCGCGGACGGCTCACTTGCCGGCCTTGCGCCGCTGCACGCGCGTGCGGCGCAGCAGCTTGCGGTGCTTCTTCTTGGACATGCGCTTGCGGCGCTTCTTGATCACGGAACCCATGGGCGCTCCTCTTGTCGTCGGTCACGCTGCCCGGCGCAGCGTCCAACGGGTGGAGCGCACAGGCACGAGCGGTTTACCAGGCTACTAGCGTCCCGGCGCGGGCCGGTCGGCGGGCATGGTTTGACGCATGCCCGGCGACCGGTCAGCCCACGTCGAAGTAAGCACCCTGCAGATACTCGTGCACCGCTTTTTCCGGCACCCGGAAGGACTTCCCGACTCTGACCGCGGGAAGTTCGCCCGAATGCACCAGGCGGTACACGGTCATCTTCGAGACCCGCATCAGCGTGGCCACTTCGGCGACTGTCAAAAACTGGACCTGCCCTACCGCGGGCAAATCCTCCCTCTTGTTCGGCGACATGTTTACCGCGTCCTTCGACACGTGTCGCGCCACGAGGCTTCCCCACCTGTGGTATCGACACGCACGTGCTCTTCCGAGGGTAGCGGGACAGGTGGGACTCGTGCGACGCCTGTCACCAGGATGGGCCCTCACCTGGGGCTTCGGATAGCCCGGACGGCCCATCGCTGTCCGTTTTGCCGGAGTCGGCCGTTCGCCCCGCCGCAGCAGCACCGGCACTGAACGGACCAGCGGGCTCGCCCGTGCGGCCCTGCGATCACCGCGCCGAAGCACCGCACGCCACCCCGCGCCGGGCCGAGTGCGCTGGCGCGTTCATCACAGCGTTGCTGGCCAGGGGGAATGCGGTGCGCCGCCTGGCGAGACGCTGCGTGGCTCGGTTCCCGCGAAGGTACGTGAGGGGAACCCTGAGGGAATCAGAGTCCCTCGGGGTTCCCCTCACGTACCTCGGCATCGCGACCAGCGCGCCAGGCCCGGCGACGAGGGCGAGAACCCTCGCACGCGGCTGGCCGAAGCGCCCCAATGTGGCATTGGGTGCGTCAGATGCGCCCAATGCCGCATTGGGGCGGGCCTGGGCTGCGGTGACCAGGCGGACGATCAGTTTTCGTGGGCGCGGCCCAGCTCCTCCGAGCGGTCGCGGGCGGCCTCGATCGCGTCGAGCAGCGCCGCGCGCACGCCGTGCTTCTCCAGTTCGCGGATCGCGTTGATGGTGGTCCCGGCCGGGGACGTCACCGCCTCGCGCAGCAGCACCGGGTGGTCCTGGCCCTCGGCGAGCATCTTCGCCGCGCCGACCGCCGACTGGATGATCAGCTGCCCGGCGAGCGCACGCGGCAGGCCGAGCAGGATGCCGGCGTCGATCATGGCCTCGACCAGGTAAAAGAAGTACGCCGGACCGGATCCGGACAGTGCGGTGACCGCGTCCTGCTGCCGCTCCGGCACCTCGACGACCTGGCCGACGTGCGAGAGCAGTTCCTTGACCGTCGCGACGTGCTCGGGCGTCGCGTGCTTGCCGGGTGAGATCGCACTCATCGCCTCGCCGACCAGCATCGGGGTGTTCGGCATCACGCGGACCACCGGCACCCCCGAAGCGAGGCGGCGTTCGTACAGCGCGGTCGGCAGTCCCGCGCACAGCGAGACGACCAGCGACGCCGTTCCGAGCAGCTGGGCCAGCTCGTCCAGCACCGGCTCGATGTCCTGCGGCTTCACCGCGACCACGAGGATGTCCGCCCGCCGGGCCGCGTCCGCGACAGTCGCCGCCTTCATGCCCGGGTAGCGCGCCTCAAGCTCGCGCGCCCGCTCCTCGTACCGCTCGGTGAAGAGCAGGTCGCCTGGCTCGTGGCCGCCGTTGAGCAGGCCCGACAGCAGGGCTTCGCCGATCTTTCCCGCACCCAGCACCGCGATCACACTCATGCCGCCAGCGTGCCAAACGCGGCTCAGCCGCCCGGTGCCGGGGCGAGCGCCAGCTGCCGCACCTGCGCGACGAGACGGCCTTGTGCGTCCACGACGGTCGCGTCCGAGTCGAACCACGGCTCGTGCACCGAGCGCGCTTCGACGAGGATCCGCAGCCAGCCGGGAGCCGGGCGAGTCCGCACCAGCGAGGTCATCTGGACGGTCGGGGCCCAGCCGTGCCTGCCGAGGTTCGCCACCACCGGCGGGTTGAGATCGCCCGCCAGGAGCGCGAAGTACACGTCGGGCTGGCCGACGCGCGGACGGGCCCACATCCGCAGCCGCGGCGGGTCTCCGGCGCGTCCGGACACGAACCCCGCGGTCGCCGGATCGAGTCGCACGTCGCAGGCGGCAGACAGGTGGAACGGGCCTTCCGGAGTGTCCTTGCCGAGCTGCAACGCGCTGGACGGCGGTTCGGCGGGCATCTGCGGCAGGTCAGTCCATTCGGAACGGCGCATCGGCAACCGTCCGACCGTGACCCGCGCCTCGACACAAGCGCGGCCGCGCTGTTCGAGCGAGACCGCGACGACCGAAACGCGGCGGCCGACCTTGCGCACATCGGTCCGCAGCAATACCGGACCGAGCGCGGGCGCGTGCAGGAATTCGGTGCTCACCGCGAGCGGATCGACAGTCGCGTCCCCGCGCTCATGCAACGCGGCGGCGGCGGTTTTTACCAGCAATGCCACCAAAAACCCGCCGTGCGGATGGACCGCGATCGCCCATTCCGAACGCAACGTCGCGGTGAACGTCCCGTCCCCGAGCGACCGGACTGCGGTGGCCGCGTCGAAGGCGGTCGCGGTGTCGTCGGCCGCGCTCACGGACGACCGGCCACGGCGATACGGCGCGTGGAACCGGGTCCGGGGAAGACTGGAGACGGCGATGGCAGCGAGGTCACGCCCGCACTTTACGGTGCCCGGCCGCCTTTGCGAGCCGAGCCGGGCAGGGACCGCCCGGACAGCCGAGCAAGATCACCCGCGGACGCGGCCCGAAATGCGGCCGGGCGGCTGGCCGCGCACGACTGCTCGCCGGAGCCGCGGATCACTGCCCTGGGCGCGGCCGGGCGAGGAGCAATGTCTCCGCCGCTGCGCGGGCCCGCGACGCTGCGCCGGTCGCGTGACGAGTGTTGCCCGCAAGCACTACCTGGGCCGAAAAAGCCATGTCTGACCAGCTTTTCCAGCAATTCCGCACCCGGATCACTGCCCCAAATGCAACCGGGCGAACAACAATGCCTCCGCCAACGCCCGCGCCCGCGAAGCCGCCCCCGTCGCGTGCCGGGTGTTCACTTCCAGCACCACCTGACCGGAAAAGCCGTCGCTCACCAGTTTTTCCAACAATTCCGCACAAGGTTGCCCGCCATGCCCCGGAATCAGGTGCTCGTCCTTCGGAATTCCCGTCCCGTCCGCCAAATGGACATGGCTCAGCCCGGCTCCCATCCGGTCGGCCAGTGCCAGCGCGTCCATCCGCGCCGCGGCCGAATGCGACAGGTCCAAGGTGTAGTGCCGGAATCCGACATCCGTGGGGTCGATCGACGGCCGGAACGCCGACACCCGCGCATCACGCGAGCCGCCAGGCGGGCGGACCTTGAACATGTTCTCCACCGCGACGTCGACGCCGCTCGCGTCCTCCAGCTCGTCCACCAGATCGCCGAACGCGTCGCCGTAGCGGCGCTGCCAGCGGAACGGCGGATGCACCACGACCGTGCGCGCGCCGAGTTCCAGCGCGGCGTCCACGGAGCGGCGCAGGCGCACCTCGGGGTCCGGCGACCAGATCCGCTGCGTGATCAGCAGCGACGGCGAATGCACCGACAGCACCGGCATCCCGGTGCGCCGCGACCAGCGCCGGATCGCCGAGACGTCCTGGCTGATCGGGTCGGCCCACACCATGACCTCGACGCCGTCGTAGCCGAGGTCCGCGGCCAGCTCGAACGCCGCGCCCGCGCGCAGCGGCCACACCGAGGCAGTGCTCAAACCCACGGGGACGGGCGCGCTCTCACTCACGCGCCCATCCTGCCCCAGGGTCCCCGGCGGCGGGCTACTTGGCCACCAGCAACAGCGCCGCGGGCGACACCGTCACCACCAGCCCGACGAGAATCGCCAGCAAGGTCGTCTGCAGGTCCTCGGCACGGCGGATCTTCCGCACGATCCAGACCAGCGCGACGATCACCAGCAGCGCGCCCACGAGCGCGGCGGGCGCGAGGTTGACCCACAGCCAGTTGAAGCCCAGCCACACGGCGGCGCCGCCGACGACGCCCAGCGCGAGCTGTCCGGCCAGCGTCAGCCACTGCTTGCCCGCGGACACCGCGGGTTCCGGCTCGGCCTCGGGCGCGTCTTCGGCGACGGCTTCCTCGGGGTAGTCGTCGTACTCGTCGCCTTCGGCGTAGCCCTCGGCGTGTTCGTAGCCTTCGGCGTGCTCGTACCCGTAGCCGTCGTCGCCCTCGAAGTCCGGCTGGCCCTCGGGATAGCCCGACGGCTCGGCGAACTCGCGCTCGTACTCGGAGAGGTCGTCCTCGACGTGGTCCTTGCCTCCCGGCGCGAACGGCATCGGGGCCGGGTAGCCCGCGGTCGGCGGGCCCCCGTCGTAGTCCGCGGCGGCGGGCGGGTACTCGTCCTCGTAGCCGTCGTCGACGTAGTCGTCCTCGGCGTACTCCGCGGCCGGTTCCGGCTCCGCACCAGCGGGCGGGACGGCCGGCATCATGCCGACCTCGGTGTCCTCCAGCTGCTCCGCCTGCCGGCGCTGCCGCCAGCCGGCGAGACCCGCTGGCGGAGCGTCTTCGGCGACGCTCTCGGCGGGCAGGCCGTCGACCGCGTCGAACTGCTCGGTGTGCGGCTCCTGCTTCGGAGCCGGACGGCGGGCCGGAGCGCGCCGCGGCCGATTGGGCGGAGCGGCCGGGGCGCCGGGCGCCGGGAACGCGCCGCTCGCCATCGGCGGCGCGGGCGGCTCCGGGGCGTCGCCGTCGAGACCGTCGAGCCGGGCCGCCAGGCCGCCGTCCTGCGGGGGCGGCGGCGGAGCCTGCGGGGCCGGACGACGGCGGACCGGCGGCACCGCGCCGCGGGTCTCCTCGTCAGCGGCCTGCGGACGCGGCGGACGGCCGCGCGGCGGAACCGGCATCTGCCCGGATTCCTGCGGCGGCGCGGGCGGACGCACGTAGCCCGAGTCCTGCGGAGCGGCGGGACGCAGGTAGCCAGTGCCCTGCGGACCAGCCGCGGGCGGCGCGGGCCGGGCGAACTGGCCCGACTCCTGCGGCGGCGCGGGCGGGCGCACGTAGGCCGAATCCTGCTGGCCGTTGCCCGGTCGCGGGTACTGGCCGGATTCCTGCGGCGGCGCCGGGGGACGCGCGTAGCCGGAGTCCTGCTGGCCGTTCACCGGGTACTGGCCCGACTCCTGAGGAGCCGGGTACTGCCCGGAGGGCTGCTGCCCGTTCATCGGGTGCTGCCCCGACGGCTGCTGGCCGGGACGCGGGTACTGACCCGATTCCTGCGGTGCGGGCGGCGCGGACGGCGCTGGTCGCGGAGCCGCGTCCGGACGGCGACGGCCGCCCGGGGGACGCGAAGGAGGCGGCGGGGTGCCGCCCTCCGACGCCACCCGGTCGATGATCGCCTGTGGTCCGGTGTCGGTGAGGTTCGAGCGCCGCGGGGCGGCCTCGTCCTCGTCATCGGCCGCCCTGCGCCTGCGTCGCCGTGCGCCGTCGACCTGCTGCCCGTGCTGGGCGAGCAGTTCGGCCACAGTCTTCTGGGGCTGGTCGCCGCCGGTCTGGTCCGTCATACCGTGCTGTCCAAAGCGCGCTCGGGGTTGGTTGTGGTCACTCGGGCACACCTGCCTCCGGAGCCGCGCGCAATCGACACCGTGCAGTGCATGTCCGTCACCTCTTCACCGTGCCTGGTCTTCGTCGGCCAAGTCCAGTCCGCTGCTGTCACCGGTCCTCCCCGCTCGCCGAAACGCCAGCGATGGCGGTACCAGTTTCGTCCGACCCATTGGCGTGGTCCAACCGCCGCAGGATGACACCCTCTCGCAGCGCCCAGGGGCAAATCTCCAACTCCGTGAGGGAGAGCGCCCGCATCGCGGCCTGCGCCACCAGCGCGCCCGCCACGAGCTGGTGCGACCGGCTCCCGCTGACGCCTTCCAGCTGAGCCAGATCCGCGGCGGTCATCCGCGAAATGAAGGCGATGAGCTGGCGAAGGGCAGTGTCAGTGAGCGTACGGCGCACGCGGGGGCCCGCCGCCGAGGGGGCCGCACCGGTCAGCCGGGCGAGCGAGCGGAACGTCTTGGAGGTCGCCACGACGCGGTCCGGCATGCCCTGTCCGGCGACCTTCTTCGCGAGCCCGGCGAGCTGGTCCTCGAGCCAGGCCGACGTCGCGACGACCTCGGAGCGGGTCGGCGGGTCGTTGCGGAAGCGCGTGCGGGTCGTGCGGCCCGCGCCGAGCGGGAGCGATTCGGCGAGTTCGGGTTCCTCGTCGCGGCCCATCGCGACCTCGAACGACCCGCCGCCGATGTCCAGCACCAGCAGTTTCCCGGCCGACCAGCCGTACCACCGGCGCACCGCGAGGAAGGTGAGCCGCGCCTCGTCCGCGCCGGAGAGAACGCGCAGGTTGACGCCGGTTTCGGCGGTCACCCTGGCCAGCACCTTCGCCGAGTTCTTCGCCTCGCGCACCGCGGACGTCGCGAACGCCAGCACGTCCTCGCAGCCGAGCCGCGCGGCCGCGGCCTTGGCCGATTCGACCGCCCGGACCAGGCCGTCCTCGCCGGGACGGCTCAGTTCGCCGGAGCCGGTGAGCTGTTCGGCCAGCCGCAGCATCGTTTTCTCGGAGTGCATCGGGGTCGGGTGGGCGCCACGGTGGGCGTCGACCACGAGCAAGTGGACGGTGTTGGAACCGACGTCGAGTACCCCTAGGCGCACGAGGATTCAGCGTACCGGTCCCAGTGCCAGGTCTCGAAACTGTAACCAACTCCACTCGGATCTACATCAACTCAGCGTGCGCGATCCGGCACGGTATGCGCTGAAACCCGGACAAAAGCCGTGAAGGACCCCTTGAAGGAATCAGATTCCCTCGAGGAGTCCTTCACGGACGGCCCGATTGGACGGCTCAGGTCTCGAACTTGTAGCCGAGCCCGCGCACGGTCACCAGGTGCCGCGGCGAACCCGGGTCCGGTTCGATCTTCGAGCGGAGCCGCTTCACGTGGACGTCGAGGGTCTTGGTGTCGCCGACGTAGTCCGCGCCCCACACCCGGTCGATCAGCTGGCCGCGGGTCAGCACCCGGCCGACGTTGCGCAGCAGGTACTCGAGCAGGTCGAACTCCTTGAGCGGCAACGAAACCTCGCCGCCGTCCACAGTCACCACGTGCCGTTCGACGTCCATGCGCACCGGTCCGGCCGACAGCACCAGCGGAGCGAGTTCGCCGTCCGTGCCCGGCTCGCCGCCGCGACGCAGCACCGCGCGCACCCGCGCGATCAGCTCGCGCGCCGAGTACGGCTTGGTCACGTAGTCATCGGCGCCGAGTTCCAGCCCGACGACCTTGTCGATCTCGCTGTCGCGCGCGGTCACCATGATCACTGGCACCGCGGAGCGCTGCCGCAGCTGCTTGCAGACGTCGGTGCCGCTCATCCCGGGCAGCATCAGGTCGAGAAGCACGATGTCGGCGCCGTTGCGGTCGAACTCCTCAAGCGCCTGCTGGCCGGTCACAGCCACCGCCGCGGTGAAGCCTTCCTTGCGCAGCAAGAAGGCGAGCGGGTCGGCGAAGGACTCTTCGTCCTCGACTATGAGAACCCTCGTCACAGGTTTCCTCCATGGTCTGGGCTGGAGACTTCCTGCCCGGTTGCCACGAGCCGGGGTGTCCGCTCGGGGGTCTTGTCCGGCCGCGCGGGCGCGGCCTTGCGTGCGGTGTCGGCGGGTTCGGTGCGCACGTGCGCGGGGATGCGCAGCGTGAACGTCGACCCGGTGCCGGGTCGGCTCCACAGGCCGACCGAGCCGCCGTGGTTGGCCGCGACGTGTTTAACGATCGCCAGTCCGAGCCCGGTGCCGCCGGTGGCGCGCGAACGCGCTTTGTCCGCGCGGTAGAAGCGCTCGAACACGCGCTGCTGCTCGTCCTCGGCGATGCCGATGCCGCGGTCGGTCACCGCGATCTCGACCATGCCGTCGGCGAGCCGGCGCGAGATGGACACCGGGCTGCCCGGCGACGAGTACGCGACGGCGTTCTCCAGCAGGTTCGACAGCGCGGTGACCAGCAGCGTCCGGTCGCCTTCGATGAGCAGGCTGCTCGGCGCGTCGGTGGTGATGGTGATTTCCGCGGATTCCGCGGAGAGCGTGGTGCGCCCGAGCGCCTCGCGCACGACGGCGTCGACCTCGACCACGTTGAGGTCCGGCAGCCGTTCGGCGCCCTGGAGGCGCGAGAGCGCGATGAGTTCGGTGACGAGCTGGCCCAGCCGGGTGGACTCGCGCAGGATCTTGCCGCCGAAACGACGAACCTCCTCGACGTCCTCGGCGGCGTCCAGCACGGCCTCGGTGAGCAGCGCGATCGCGCCGACCGGGGTCTTGAGCTCGTGGCTGACATTGGCCACGAAGTCGCGGCGGACCGCCTCCAGCCGGATCGCCTCGGAGTGGTCGACGGCCTCGACGACGGTGAACCCGTCGCCGAGCGGCCGGACCTCGCCGAGCACCGCCTCGGGCTGGCGGCGGCCCCGGCTCTCCAGCGGCGAGAGGTCGACTTCCATCGGCTCGTCGGTCTCGACCACCTGCTCGGCGGCCTTGCGCGCCCGCGGGTCGGCCTGGTTCACCCGGACCAGGCCGAGCTCGTACGCCCGCGGGTTGTGCAGCACGAGGTCGCCGAACCGGTTGAGCACGATGACGCCGTTGTTGGAAGAGCGGATCAGCCGTTCGAGCAGCTCCGCGACGGTCGGGCCAGTGGGCCGAGCCGCCTCGCGCCGGGCCCGGGCCCGCGCCGCGAGGAAACCGGCGACCGCGCCGACGACAAGAGCGCCGATGGCCGTCAGCAGGACAACAGGCGTGGTCACGGGGGAATCGTAAGCATCCCGGTAGCCTTCCGGCCTAGTCCTGGAAGCCCTGTCGTGAGGCGAGTGACACCTGAGGGGTACATATTCGCCTTGGGGTCAGGCCCTGTTCACCCGATCGAGATGTTTCGGCAAAATCCACGCGCTTAGCGTTCAGCGGGCGTCGAGGGTCTTGAGGTCCTCATCGGTCAGCTTCAGCGCCGCTGCGGCGACGTTCTGGTCCAGGTGAGCCGGGTCACTGGTGCCCGGGATCGCCAGCACGTGCGGACCCTGCGCGAGCGTCCACGCCAACCGCACCTGAGCGTCCGTCACCTCGTGCCGCCGCGCAACCTCGGCGACCCGCTCATCAACGCCGGACTGTCCACTCGCGACCGCGAAGAACGGCACGAACGCCACGCCCTGCTCGCCGCACAGCCGCAGCAGCTCGTCGTCCTCGCGGCGGGCGGAGAGGCCGTACTGGTTCTGCACGCACACCACCGGCGCGATCGCCTGCGCCTCGGCGAGGTGCTCCGCGCTGACGTTGGAAATCCCCAGCTCGCCGATCAGCCCCTCGGTGCGCAGTTCGGCCAGCGCGCCGAAATGCTCGGCGAGCGAGCCGGTGCCACGGTCGAGGCCGGTGCCGATGCGCAGGTTGACGACGTCGATGTGGTCGCGGCCGAGTTCGCGCAGATTCTGCTCGACCTGCCCGCGCAGCTCGTCGGGACGGGCGAACGGCCGGAACTGGCCGGATTCATCGCGGGACGGACCGACCTTGGTGGTCAGCACGAGGTCGTCGCCGTACGGGGCGAGCGCGGCCTTGATCAGGGCGTTGGCCGACCAGGTGGCGCCGAAGTAGAACGCCGCGGTGTCGATGTGGTTCACGCCCAGCTCCACGGCCCGGCGCAGCACGGAAATCGCGCGGTCGGCGTCGACCGGCGCGTTCGGGTCGAGCGAGCCGCCGAGCCGCATCGAGCCGAAGCCGAGGCGGTTGACGGTGCGGGAGCCGAGCTGCCAGGTGCCCGCGGCAGCGGCGGGAAGTGTCGTTTCGGTCATGTCTCCAGCCTGCTTCCTCGTCAATCCCGGCGGTGGGTTTGGCAGCAAGCTGCCAACGCGGGAACACTGGACGACGTGCCCCGAGCCGAGGAAATCGCGAACCTGCGCGACGAGCGTGAACTGGTCGAACGCGCCGGGCACCTGCTCGCCGGCGCGGACGAGTTCGCCTGCGCCGCGAACGATCTGCACACCTGGTCCGCGATGCAGAAATTCGCCCAGGAACTGCCGAAACAGCGGAAGCTGCGGATCCGGAAGGTCTATCTCTCGCGGGTGCTGCTCGACCCGGCCGGAGCCGAGCACCTGCGGACGCTGCACCGGCTCGGCGCGGAAGTCCGGATCAGCGACCACGAGATCAACGAGACGATCCTGCTCGACGGCCGCGTCGCCATCCTCGCCGACGGGCCCGGCTACAGCGTCGTGAGCAAACCGGATCTGGTGCGCGGCATCTCGTCGCTGTACGAGGCCGCCTGGCGCTCGTCGACCGCTTTCGAGGCGTACGAGACGCGGTTCGCCGAGTTGCGCCAGTACACGCCGCAGCTGCTCGACCTCCTGTCTTCCGGCTCCACGGACGAAAAGGCGGCCCGGGAGATGGGCGTCGGGCTGCGGACGTACCGTCGGCGGGTGGCCGAATTGATGGATGTGCTGGGTGCGACGTCGCGGTTCCAAGCGGGTGCTCTCGCGCGGGAGGCGGGCCTGCTGTGAGGCGCGCTGTCCTCGCCGCGGCCCTGCTCACCGCCGGTTGCAGCGGAGCTGTGTCCGGGCAAACCGCACCGCCCGCGCCGCCGTCCCCGTCCGCGCCCGCTCCGGCGAATGTGGCCTATGTGGACGCCAAGGCGACCAGCGACGCGGTGTCCGGTATCAAAAAGGCCGTGGAGAGCGCGTTCACCTACGACTCCACGAAGCCAGACGAGGTCGCGAAAACCGAGCAGGAATACCTGACCGGCGCGGCCCGCGCGCAGTTCGACAAGACCTTCGCCGAGGTCCGCACCGAACCGGTGAGCACGCAGACGCAGGTCGTGGAAACGGGATTGGCCGAGCTGACCCCGGACCACGCGCGGATGCTCGTGGCAGCCACGCAGCACAGCAAGCGCCCCGACGGAGCCACGAACCAGGCGGGCGCGCTCATGCTGGTCGCCGCGGTCCGGACGAACGGGCACTGGCTGTTGCAGGACTTGAACTTCGACCCGCGCGGCCCGATCGCCTCGGCCGCCGCTGGAGCGAAAGGCCTTGCGGCGACTAGGGATTCCGCGGTCGAGGCGGCTCGCCGGGACGGCGGGATCCTGATGACCGTCGACCCGCAGAACATCGACGCGAACTACACGGCCTGGGAGAACGTCGCCGCCGAGCCGCTGCTGACGGAGTTCCGCAAGAGCCGCCAGGAGACCGTGGACCGGATCAAGCAGACCGGGAAGAAGGCCAGCTACGGCCCGGATTCGACGGCCGCGCTGACCGAACTCAGCCCCGACGGCACCCATGCGTCGGCGGTGCTGGCCGCGCTGCTGACGACCAGCGGCGGCCAGAACCCCGGCGACAACCGGCTGCCGGTGCACCTCGACCTCGTGCGGCAGGGCGACGAGTGGAAAGTGTCCGGAATGAAGGCGATCACCGGGGGCTCGTGAGGGGCGATCCCGGTTAGAACCGGGACCAGCACTCACGACACCCCTACGCAGCCCCGCAGACCCGGCCCCTCGTGAGCGGCAATCCCGGCTCTAACCGCGACCAGCACTCACGACGCCCCGGCAACCACCGAGGCCAGGCTGCCGCCAAGAGGCCAAGCTGCCGCCTGCTCGTGCCACGAGGCAGTTCCGGGCGTCGGCGGCGTAGCTCGCGCCGAACAGCGTCAGCACGGGTTTCGCC